>VFKJ01000985.1 GCA_009885595.1 Myxococcales bacterium
AACGAGTGGCTGGCGCTGTTGCCGCCTTCGCTCGCCGACGCGCCGCTGCGCCGCTTCGCGCAGGAAGGCCCCTCACCCCGGCAATGGGGCGCGCTGCGCTACCTCGACAGCGTGGGGCGCACCACGGGCCTGTCGCTGCCGGAACGGTACGCCGCCTCTCTCGAGTCGCAGGACTGCAGGGTGCGCGCGCAGGCGGCGGTGCGCCTGGGTGAGCTCGGCGAGCTCGACGTCATCCCCGCGCTGCGCCAGCTCGCCGAGACCCCCAAGGACGGGCCCGATGATCAGCAGAAGAACTGCGGCCAGGACGAGTCCGGCGAGGCGATTCGGCGGTTGAAGCGCGCGAAATAATCTCCCTCTCCCCCGCGGGGGAGAGGGTCGGGGAGAGGGCTGACGCGCCCCTCAAAGCCCCGGTTCCCAGCTCATCAGCTTCTGCGCCGCCTCCAGCAGCGTGGGCACGGTCGAGGGCCCCAGCGAGTTGGTCTCCTCGTAGTGGTTGCCCGCCGCCTGCTCACCGTACGGCTCGGTGGGGTGCAGCTTGTAGTCGTACGGAGGCACCAGGTACCCGACCTCGTCGCCCGAGAGCCCGACCACCAGGTTGATCTCCCCGCCCAGCTGCTCCTGCAGGTACGGCGGCCCCGGGGCGAGGCTGAGGTCGGGCGGGTTCAAGTTGGTCGCGGAGATCTGCGGCCGGTCGTACGCGAAGGCCGCGTCGAAGCCGATGCCCAGCTCGGGGAAGAGCTCGCCCGGAACGCCCAAGAAACGCACCGGGCCCAGCTGGATCTTCGAGACCTCCGACTGCACCTTGGGAAAGTTCGTCTCGCTGATCACCAGGGTGCGATCGAAGTCGACGAGCTTGCGCTTCAAGATGCTGAAGTTGATGAACACCAGCTGGAACGAGGTGTTCTCCACCCGGAACTGCAGCGGCTGGTGGCCGAACGCGAGCAGCGGCGCGGTGAGCTCCTGCGCTCCTCCCAGCGCGTCGAGCGCGGTCATCGCCACCAGGTCGCCGATGGCCTTGGTCTTGGCGAAGCTGCGCTGCTTGGGCACGAGGTTGTCGACGCTGGTGACCTCTACCCCCAGCGGCGTCATCAGCCCGCCCACCTTCCCCTGCAGGAACACGCAGGTGCCGCCCGCCCCCGGTGCCAGCAGCTGGCCCTGGGCGTTGTAGACGCCGTTCTCCATCGCCTCGCGGATCGCCCAGGCGAAGTCGGACGAGGCGTGGTTGTTCACGTCGGACAACACCTCGGGGTGATTGCCCCAGTTCACCAGCGTGCCGATGACGTCGCCCGAGACCTTCTCGGTGAAGCGCAGCACGTTGACGGTGTCGTCGATCACCTGCGGATCTCTCGAGTCACGCAAGGTCTCGCGGGTGCGCGCCCCCAGGTGGCCCTGCGCCGCGAACACCTTGGCGGGCTTCGCCGAGGTGGCGGCGTCCACCACCGCCTGTGCCGCGTTCTCGATCAACACCCGGTCGAACCACACGTCGTCGACGCCGCGCTCGGGGATGAACACGGGCCGCGGTCCCCACTGGCCCATGGTGTCGGGCGCCTCGTGGGTGTGGGTGGAGGACACCATGATGAAGTCGGGCGGGTTCGCCATCTTCTTCGCCACCCGCGCGCGGATCTTCAGGACGTCGTCGTTGAAGAGGCCGACCGCGTCGATGCTGAGGATCGCGATGCTCACGTCACCATTCGTCATCACCACCGCGCGCGCGAAGGTGTCGTCGTGCACGCTGTACATCGGCATGTTGTTGCCGAAGCCGGCCAGCCAGTAGCCCTGGAACTTGCCGTCGCCTTCGCTGCCGTCCGCGTCGGGCGCGGTGTAGCCGGCCGCGCCGGGGCACTTTCGATCTCTGCCGCAGTCGAAGAACCAGTCCACCACCCCGTCACCCTGCGAGCCGTCGGCGTCGGGCGCCACGTACCCCGCCGCGCCCGGGCAGAGGGTGTCGCGGCCGCAGTCCTTGAAGGCGTCGGCGATCAACTCAGAGCAGTGCACCAGCCCGTCGCTGCCCAGCGGCGAGCCCTCGGGGCAGATGTCGCCCTTGCTCGAGAGGAAGTCGGGGCGCGGCTGCTCGAAGCCCTGCGGGCTGGTGGCGATGGCGGCGATGCCGACGGTGAGCTGGCCGTCGTTCCCCTTCTCGCAACCCGCGCCGCCGGGACAGAAGTGCTCGGGCGGAACCCCCTTGCCCGGCTTGGGGGGTGCGCTGCAGGAGAGGACGAGGGCGACGACGACGCTCAGGCGGTGCATGGCGGCTTCTTCGCCGATGCGCAGCGCCCCGTCACCCGCGCAGCAGCGCAACATTGGGCGCGCTTTGGACTACCATGACGCGTCGAACACCGCCCCTCCGCCATCAGCACCGCTGAGGCTCCCTCGAAAGTGGCAAGCATGCGCTGGTTCCTCCTGATTCTCCTGGCAGCCCTCGGCCCGGGTTGTTCCTTCCTGGTGCACTTCGACCCGGAGACGCAGCCCTGTGACTCGGCTGGCAAGTGCACGTCGGGCTACGAGTGCGGCGACGCGGGGTTGTGCCAGGCGACCGACGCCGGTGAGGACGCAGGGGGGGTGGACGCCTCCACCTGCGCGGCCCGGGAGACCGGTTGCGCGGATGGCCTCGACAACGACTGTGACAACGCCACCGACTGCGCCGACACCGAGTGCGGCGGGGCGCAATGCAACGACGGCAACCTCTGCACCACCGGGGAGACCTGCGCGGGAGGCACCTGCGGGCGCGGCACCGTGGTGCCGTGCACCACGCCCCCGAACCTCTGCCGCAACGCCACGGGCACCTGCGAGCCGGCCAGGGGCTGCGTGTACGGGCAGCTCGCGGACGGGACCCTGTGCGATGGCGGCCTGGCCTCGCACTGCTGCGCGGGCGCTTGCATCGACACCACCACCACCGCCGCCAACTGCGGGGGTTGCGGGCTT
>VFKJ01000016.1 GCA_009885595.1 Myxococcales bacterium
CCCCTTCACCTCCCACAAGACCACCCGGGTCAGCATCCCCGCCCCCGAGCGCCCCGCCTTCGAGAAGCGGATGGTCGAGCTCAAGGCCCTGATGCCGGCAACCGAGGTCGCCGGCGGCTGAACACTGGCGTTAAGGCGCCCTTCGACCTACCGTTCGAACCCGATGAAGCGCCTCGGCTTTCTTCTTCCCGCTCTGATCGCCACCGCCGCAGCTGGAGCGGAGGTGACCCGGGTCGCCTCGTCCTTCGAAGAGAAGGACCCGTTCGGGATGTACCTCGACTTCACCTTCGATCGCACCGCCGACCGCGGCACCATCACCCGCGAGTGGTACCAGCTGGGTGAGCTGCAGGACGTCACCGAGCTGCGCTACCAGAAGTACGACTCGCGCATGGGCATCGACGTCAACTTGGGCGTCTACAAGGACTTCGAGCTCCACGTCGGCGTGCCGATCATCTTCCAGCAGGATCGCAACTGGTTCTACGCCGGCGGGACCAACGAGACGAACAGCACCATCCTGCGCAACTGCTCGCTCGATCCCGCGGGCACGCCCTGCGCCAACCCCGGCAGCGGCGAAGGCCGCCTCTTCGAGCCGCCCAGCAACAGCTACCGCTCGGGCCTGGGCGACTTCACCTTCGGCCTCGCGTGGAACGTGTTCGTGCAGAAAAAGGACCCCAGCAAGCCCACCTGGACCCTGCGCTTCGACTACACCGCGCCCACCGCTTCCCTGCTCAACCCGTCCATCGCCACCAGCGAGTCGAGGAAGGGGAACGTCGGCGACAAGATCCACAAGTACACCTTCAGCACCGCGGTCTCGAAGCGCATCAGCAAGTACGTCGAGCCGTACTTCCAGCTCGCCTACACCCTGCCGTGGCGGGGCCCGGGCTTCTACTCGAACTGCGATGACGCCTCCCCCGAGCGCCAGGGCCACCCCGAGAACTGCGGCCGGGAAGGCTGGAACCGCCAGGAGACCGGCATTCACCCCGTGCACACCGGCGGCGTGCTCTTCGGCGCCGAGATCACCGCCTTCGAGCGCGAGGAGCGGCACCAGCGGGTGGCCTTCGACTTCCGGGGCTTCGTGAACTACTTCTCCGAGGGCCGCTACTACAACGAGATGTCGGACCTGCTGGGCAAGCTGCTCTACACCTCGGACTATGGCCAGGCCGGCGCGCAGTTCGGCTTCGTGGGCCAGGCGGCGGAGTTCGTGATCCTCCGCTCGTACGTGTCGTTCGCGTACAACTCGGAGCACTTCCTCACCAACGAGAACATCGGCAAGGACCTCACGGGCAACGGCACGGTCGACGTGTCCACCAACCCCGAGGAGATCAACCCGAACTACGATCTCCGCATCGATCGCGTGGGCCGCCGCTTCCGCATCGAGCAGCAGTTCATCTTCCGGCTGCAGGTCACCGCCACCTTCAACTTCTGATCGTCCCTCGACTCCGCTCGGGATGAACGGTGACGCACCCGTTCGGCCTGAGCGAAGTCGAAGGCCTAAATCTGGCTGCGCCGAGGCAACCCCGCCACCGCGCCCAGCTTCGTCACCACGTGCGAGCCCACCAGGCACCCGAAGTGCGCGTGGCCTTCGAGCACGTCGAGGTCGGCCTTCTCCAGCTCCGCGCGCGTGGCGTACTGCCGGGTCAGCCCGTAGAGGAACCCCGCGGTGAAGCCGTCCCCCGCCCCGGTGGTGTCGATCACCTTCACCTTGCGCGCGGGCACGTGACGGGTCTCACCGCGAAAGCGCAGTGACGCGCCCTTGGGCCCGAGCGTCACGATCGCCACCACCACCCCGCGGCGCTCCAGCCAGTCGAGCGCGGTGGGCACGTCGGAGCTGCCGGTGACGAACTCGATCTCTTCCTCCGACAGCTTCACCACCGCGCAGCGCTTGAAGAGCAGCCCCAGCAGCTTCCGCAGCACCGAGGGGTCCTTCCACAGGTGCAGCCGCAGGTTGGGATCGGTCGAGGTGATCTGGCCCGCCTCGTAGGCGAGCTTCACCGCCTCGCTCACCGCCGCCCGCGCCGGCGCGTGAATGAGCGAGTTCGTTCCCACGTGCACCACCTTGCTCGAGCGCAGCAGCTTCACCGCCGCCCTGGTGTCGCGCTGATCGAGGAAGGTCTCCGCCGCCCGCGTCCGGTAGAAGGTGAAGCTGCGCTCGCCCCCGCGCGTGAGGGAGACGAAGCCCAGCCCCGTCTTGCCCTCGTCGGTCTGCCGCAGGTGGCGCACGTCGACGCCCTCGCGGTGCAGCCCGTTCTTGAGGAAGTGGCCGAACTCGTCTTCGCCGGTGACGCCCACCAGCCCCGAGCGCGCGCCCAGGCGAGAGAGGCCGACCGCTACGTTCGCGGGTGCCCCTCCCAGACAGGGCGTCCACTGCGTGACCTCGCGCACCGCCTGCCCACGGCGGTTGGGGAGAAAGTCGACCAGCGCTTCACCCAAGGAAATGACGTCCATCGCTAATCCGTCCCCACCTGTTCCATGAACTCGACCGACTTGAGCTTTCGCCCCAGGTGATGGGCGATGAAGAGGTTGAGCAGCTCGCGGCTGCGGGCGCGCAGCTCGGCGGGCAGGGGCGTGCGCGCGCCACCCTGCAGCTTCGCCAGCGCGTCGACCACGTCGGGCCGCACCGGGATGCCGTGGGGCACGCGCACGCTGCAGGAATGGCACACCACCCCGCCGTGCTCGGGATCGAAGCGGGGCCGCTCGCCGGTGGCCTGGCCGCACAAGGCGCAGGGCGAGAAGCGCGGCATGAAGCCCGTGTACTGGAGCGCGTCGAGCTCGAACTTGATGAGCGAGGTGGGGCCGGCCTTCCCGTCCTCCAACAGGCCCAAGTACTGCGCCAGCGCGTCGAAGAGCGGCTCGTTGGGCTGCTGATCGCGCGACAGCTCGCGGCACAGCTCCAGGCAGTACAGCGCGCGCGCGATGCGGGCGAGATCGTCGCGGATGCGGTGAAAGCTGCGAATGACGTCAACCCCGTCGAGCCGGAGCGTGTCGCCTCGGGTGGTGACCAGCCGCGCGGTGAGGTGGGTGCCCGCTTCCAGCGCGCCCGCGAAGCGCCGCTTCGATTTCCGAGCGCCGGCGGCGAAGGCGGACAGCCGGCCGTGGCCCCGGGTGAAGAGCGTC
>VFKJ01001049.1 GCA_009885595.1 Myxococcales bacterium
ACCGGGCTGAAGCGGGTCGCTCCCCTGCGGCCCACGGGTGAAGGTCGCGCCTGTAGCACCCGGGGTGAGGTGAGGGAATACCTTGGACCCCGGTGTAGGATGCCGCCTCACCACGGCCAGCTGGCGCGAGGCAGTAGCCACACCCGCCAGCTCGGAGCGGTGGGCGCGGGGCGGCGCTGGAAGAAAAACTGCGACGGCGCGGCGCAGGTGGCGACAATGCCGGTCACCGTGGACGCGACGCAGTTGGTGCTCACCGGGGTGTGGGGCGGGCTGATGGCGCTCGAGCGCCGCGCCTTCCTGCAGGCGATGCTCTCGCGGCCGCTGGTGGCCGCCACGGTGACGGGGCTGATCGCGGAAGACGTGCTCTCGGGGCTCTTCGTGGGGCTGGTGTTCGAGCTCTTCCACCTCGGCGGCGCGTCGCTGGGCGGAGCGCACGCCGATCACGACACCCTGCCGGCGGTCGCCGCCGCGGGGCTGGCGGGCAGCGTGGGGCACGCCACCGGCAACGACGCCACTCCGGCCATCTGGGCGCTGTCCATTCTCGTCTGCGCGCCGTTCGGTCGCGCGGGGCTCTTGCTGGAGAACCGGCTCGACCTGCGCGCGCGCAAGTACTTCGGCCGCGCGCTCACCGCGGTCGAGGCGGGCAACGTGCGCTCGGCGGCGCGGCAGAACCTGCGGGCGATGTGGCCGCAGTTCGTCTTCTACGGGCTCATCTGCGCGGCCGCCGAAGCCTCGGGCCCGCAGGTGGCGAGGGTCGCCGCAGAGCTGCCGGCGGCGGTGATGCGCGGGCTGGCCTGGGCCTACCCCGCGCTGGGCGTGGTGGCGGCGGCGGTGGCGGTGCACGGCAGTCACGCGCCCCGGCGGCTGCACATCGCGGCGCTGGCGGGCGCGGGCACGATCACCGTGATGATCGCCGCGATGGTGTACGGATGAGCGAGACCCAGCCCGTCCCGCCGCTGGTGCAGACGACCCCCTCGGAGTCGAGGCAGCTGCCCTTCGCGACGGTGCTGCGAATCGCGCTGCGCACGCTCTTCATTCAGGCGGGCTTCTCCCCGCAGGCGATGCAGACGCTGGGCCTGCTCTACGCGCTCGAGCCCGCCTGGCCGCACCTCTACCCGCGGGCTGATCAGCGCGACGAAGCGCTGCGGCGTCACCTCTCGCCGTTCAACACCCACCCGTACGCGGCGGCGGCCATCGTGGGCGGCATCCTCTTCTATGAGCTCAGGCACGCGCGCGGGGAGGGCTCGGCCGAAGAGGTGACGCACTTCAAGCAGACCTTGATGGGTCCGCTGGCGGCGCTGGGCGACGGCTTCTTCTGGCTCTCTCTGCGCCCCGCCACCGGCGCGCTGGGCGTCGCCCTGATCCCGGTGCTGGGGGTGTGGGCGCCGCTGGTGTTCCTCGTTACCTACAACCTCGTGCACCTCGGCACCCGCAGCTGGCTGTTCGTCACGGGGCTGCACACCGGCAGCGCCGTGGTCGCCAGGCTCAGCGAGCTCAAGGTGCCCATGTGGAGCAACCGCCTGCGCGGGCTGGCTGCCGCGGCGGCGGGGGGCATCGGCGTGTGGCTCTCCCTGAACTTCGGGGCACAAGGGGGCCTCACCCCCTGGCTGGGCGCGGCGTGTCTCGCGCTGGGGGTGGTCACGGTGGCGCTGGTGGAGCGGAAGGTTCCGCCGTTGGTGTTGTTGTACGGCGCGGCGGCGTTGGCGACGGTGGCGGGAGCGCTCTGGTAGGCTTTGTGAGGGGTAAAACAGTGGAGACGGCCGAGGCGGAGTTCACCATCATCAACGCGCTGGGGCTGCACGCCCGCGCGGCGGCGCAGCTGGTGAAAGCCGCGAACAAGTATCCCTGCGACGTCGAGCTCGAGTGCGAAGGGCAGCCGGTCAACGGCAAGTCCATCATGGGGGTGCTGATGCTGGCGGCAGCCCAGGGCATGCGCGTCAAGGTGAAGTGCACGGGCGAAAAGGCGCGCGAGTGCCTCGACGAAGTGGCGGCGCTCATCGCCAACCGGTTCGGCGAGACCCGGTGACCCCGCTCTACTTCGACCACAACGCCACCACGCCGTTGCTGGCCGAGGTGGTGGAGGCGATGGAGCCGTACCTCACCACCCACTTTGGCAACCCCTCTTCCTCGCACGTGTACGGGCGCGAGGCGAAGGCGGCGGTCGAGCGAGCGCGCGCGTCGGTGGCGTCGCTGGTGGGCGCGAGCCCCGACGAGCTCATCTTCACCTCCGGCGGCACCGAGGCGACCCAGCTGGCCCTGCGGGGCTCGCTCACGCACCCGCTCGAGGCCTCGCACCTGATCACCACCACGGTGGAGCACCCGGCGACCGCGCGCACCGTGGACGCCTTGCAGGCCGAGGGCGCCCAGGTGACGCGGCTGGGCGTCGATGCGGGCGGGCTCGTCAGCGTGGACGCGCTCACCGCGGCGCTGCACTCGAACACCCGCTGGTTCTCCGTGATTCACGGGCACAACGAGACGGGCGTGCTGCAGCACCTGCCCGGGCTGAGCGCGGTGACCAGGCGCCACCAGGTGCTGCTGCACGTCGACGCGGCGCAGTCCGCGGGCAAGGTGCCCCTGTCGCTGTCGGAGGATGGGCTCGATCTGATCACCCTGGCGGCGCACAAGCTCTACGGGCCCAAGGGCGTGGGCGCGCTGGTGGTGCGCAAGGGCGTGAGGCTGCGTCCCCTGCAGCGGGGCGCGGGCCAGGAGCACGGGCTGCGCGCGGGCACCGAGAACGTGGCGTCCATCGTCGGCTTCGGGGTGGCGTGCGAAGCGGCCCGGCGCGACCTGCAGGAATCAGCCGCGCGCCTGACGAGCCTGCGGGAGCAGCTGAGCGAGGCGCTGCACGCCGGCGTGCCCGGGTTGATCATCGCCGGAGCGCAGAGCACGCGGCTGCCCAACACCGTGTACGCGCTGTTCCCCGGGGTGAGCGGCGCGGCCCTGCTGGCGAAGGCGCCGGGCGTGGCGGCCTCCACCGGGTCGGCGTGTCACGACGGCCAGGAAGCACCGCCGCAGGTGCTGCTGGAGATGAAGGTGCCCATCGAACGCGCGCTCGGGGCGGTGCGCTTGAGCCTGGGGCGCCACACCATGCCCGAGCACGTCGACGCGGCCGCCGCGGAGCTGATCGCCGCTTTCGCCGGCCTGCGCTGATTGACCCACAGTGTGCGCGCGGGTGCGAAAGACACGCACTCGTGTTCTGAAAAATGAGGGGGGCCTACCTCGCCGCCGTGGGTGTCTCGGGTATGGTTCGCGCACTTTCCGCACATCAGCGCGGAAGGC
>VFKJ01000243.1 GCA_009885595.1 Myxococcales bacterium
CAACGCCTCCGACTTCGAGCGCGCGCTCAACTTCGACTGAAACACGGGAAGTCGTCTACCCACCTCCCGAGCAGGTCAGCCAGCACCTCCGCCAGCCGCTCGAAGCGGCGCTTCAGAGCTCCGCGAGGATCTTCTTCACGCGCGGCACCGGCTCGTGCAGGTGACTTCGAGGTTGACCGCGATCTCGGAGCGGTGTCGTGTGGCCTCAGGTCACTTCCGGCCCGGAGTTCACGTCATGCCCCTCGTCGAGGAACTCGCGCGCCTCCCTTCCCTCGGCTGGGTGACGACCCCCTCTCCGATCACGACGTTGCCCGCGCTGGCGAAGCACCTCGGGCTCGCCGCGCTCACGGTGAAGCGGGACGACCTGCTCGACGCGCTGCACGGCGGGAACAAGTCGCGCAAGCTCGACGTGCTGCTCGCCACCGCCCCCTTCAAGGACGCGCCGGTGTGGGCCTCGCTGGGCGCCATCGGCTCGGGCCACCTCGCTGCCTGCACGGCCGCGGCGACGAAGCTCGGGCGCACCCTGGGGGCGCACACCTTCTTCGAGCCCGTGTCCGACGGCGTGCTGGAGAACCTGGCCTTCGTCGCCTCCGGCCCGACCCGGCTGCACTACTACGGCTCGCGGCTCGAACTGGCCGCGCGCCGGCCGGCGCTGGTGGCCGGATCGATCATCGACGGCGTGCCCACCATTCCTCCCGGCGGCACGCTGCCCGCCTCCATCGCCGGGGTGGCGCGCGCCGGCCTCGAGCTGGCCCTGCAGATCCGCAGCGGGGCGCTCGAGGCGCCCGAAGTGGTCTACGTCGCGCTCGGCACCGGCGGCACCGCAGCAGGGCTCGCGCTGGGACTGGGACTGGCCGGCGTGAAAGCCGAGCTTCGCGCCGTGTCCTCGGTGGAGCGCTGGTTCGTCTCCGAGCGCAGGCTGCGGCGACTCATCGCGCAGGGGGCCGCGTGGCTGCGCGAGCACGGGGTGAAGGCCGACGCCTCGCAGGCGGTGCGGGTGCGGGTGGTGCACGGTCAACTGGGCGCCGGCTACGGGATCCCCACCGCGCAGTCGCTCGCCGCGGTGGAGATGCTGCGCCTCGACGGCGTGCCGCTCGAACCGGTGTATTCGGGCAAGGCCTTCGCCGCGCTCCTCGCAGACGCAGCGTCGCGCTCGACCCCGTCGCGGGTGCTGTTCTGGAACACGGTGCGCCGCGGGCCCCTGCCGCACGATCCCGACTGGCGCGCCCGGCTGCCGGAGCGGCTGCGGCGCAGACTCGATCGGGTGACGACCCAGCCGCGCCTGGGTCGCCGCCTGGTGCTCGCGGGTGGGCTCGCCTCGCTGGGTGCGATCGCCGTGGCGCGGGTGACGGGCTACCCCGCCCTGCCCGGGTGGACCGGCACCGTGCTCGCGCCCTGGGAAGCGCAGGTGATCGCGGCCGCCGCCGAGGTGCTGTCCGGAGTGGGGGGCGTCGACGGCCTGGTGGTGGCGGCGAACGTCGATCGCTTCCTCGTGCCCATGCCGTTCGCGATGAAGGCCGAAGTCCACCAACTGATGGCCCTGGTCGAGCACGGCACCACGCCTCTGGGCCTCCAGTTGCAGCGCTTCACGAGGCTGGCGCCCGACGCCCGCGAGGCCTTCCTGCTGGCTCTCAACGCGCGCGGGTGGCTGCTGGCGCAGGCGTTCCGCGGGCTGCGCGACCTGGTGATGATGGGCACCTATCAGGATCCCCGCACCTGGCCGGCGCTGGGCTACCGCGGTCCCTGGCCGGCCGGGCTGAAGGGCCCTGAGTCGGCCGTGGTGGACTACGAGGCGCTCCGCGGCAAGGGCGAGCCGCGCGCGGCGGGGAGGCGGGAATGATCTTCGACGCCACCCACTCGAAGTTCCCGCTCACGCTGCAGACCGATCTCCTGGTCATCGGCTCCGGCGCCGGGGGCCTGACCGCGGCGATGACGGCCGCCGAGGCGGGCGTGCAGACCCTCGTGCTCGAAGGCGGCGAGTACCTCACTCCCGCCGACATGTCCCAGCGGGAAGAGCAGATGTTCCCCCGCCTCTTCCAGGAGTCGGGTGGCCGCACCACCGCGGATCGCGGCGTCAAGATTCACCAGGGCCGCGGGGTGGGCGGCTCGACGCTCCACAACCTCAACCTGTGCAAGCGGATCCCCGAGGCGATCCGCGCCCGGTGGAGCAAAGAGCACGGGCTCACCCACCTCCCGCCGGAGCGCTGGGGCTCGCTCTACGAGGAGCTGGAGAAGCTCCTGCGCGTGTCGGCGGTCCCGCGAGAAGGCTGGAGTCGGCACAACCGCCTGCTCGAAGAGGGCTGCAACGAGCTGGGCTGGAAGGGCGGGGGGCTGTCGCACAACCGCTCCGGGTGCCTCGGGTCCGGCTTCTGCGAGGTCGGCTGCAGCTACAACGCGAAGAACAACGCCCTGAAGGTGATGCTCCCGCGCGCGATCGCCGCCGGCGCAGAGGTGATCACCAACTGCGTGGCGGTGCGGCTGCTTCACGAGGGCGGCGCGGTGCGGGGCGTGACCGCGCTGGCGATCGATCCCGTGACGCGTGAGGTGGTGGGCGAGGTGAAGGTGAAGGCGAAGCGGGTGTGCCTGAGCGCCTCGGCGACCGGCACCGCGGCGCTGCTGCTGCGCTCCGGCGTCCCCGATCCCAGCGGGCAGACCGGCCAGACCTTGCGCGTTCACCCCGCCGTCATCGCCGCGGGGGACTTCGCGGAAGAGGTGCGGGCGTGGGAAGGCATTCCCCAGACCTACGAGTGCACCGAGTTCCTCCAGCTCGACGAGGAGCAGGGCCACCGCGCCTGGGTGCTGCCGGCCTTCGCCCATGCCATCGGCACCGCGACCATGGTGCCCGGCCACGGCGCCGGTCATCGCGCCCTGATGGAGCGCTACCCGAACCTCGCCGTCTTCACCGCGATGATCCACGATCTGACGCCGGGCGAGGTGCGCCCGCAGGGAGATCGGGGCCTCTCGCTGCACTACTGGCCCAACGAAGCGGATCGCGCAGAGCTGGCCCTGGGGCTGTGGGCCAGCGCGAAGCTGCTCTTCGCGGCAGGGGCCAGACGCGTGCTGGTGCCGACCCGCACGCCGAAGACGCTCCTTCCGGGCGACGATCTCGAGTGGCTCAAGACGATGCCGATCGAGAAGGGAGAGATCGACCTGGTGGCCGTGCACCCCATGTCCTCGGTGCCGATGGGTGACGATCCGAAGCGCGCGCCGGTGGGGAGCGATGGCCGCCATCACCACCTGCAGAACCTGTGGGTCGCCGACGGCTCGTTGTTCCCCACGTCGATCGGCATTCCCCCCCAGCTGTCCATCTACGCGATGGGCCTGCACGTCGGTCAGATGCTCGTTCGCGGGTGACGAAGCACCACGTTCACGGTGAGCAACATCCACAGCATGGTGAGGGCGAAGCCGAGCTTCTCCAGCACGGGCAGGCCGGGCGTGGTCTCGGTGCCCCGCGAGAGCTGAACCGCGAACACCACCACCGCCCCGGCGAACACCAGCAGCGTTGACAGCGCCGCCACGCGCACGGCCCGCACCGGGGTCTGCGCGGTCCAGACGCCGAAGGTGGCGCCGAGCGCCGCGGCGAGCCCGGGGAGCGCGGCGAGGAGCACCATCAGCCCGTGCAGCAGCGCCCCGAAGCGATACGAGGGGACCGCCAGAATTCCCACGCCGCCCAGGCTCGAGAGCGCGCCGGACACCGCGACGAGCCGCGCCAGCCGCCGCCGCTCTTCGAAGAGCACGGGGGTGATGAGGAAGAAGGGGGTGAGGGACACCGCGAAGGCGAGCAGGGCGAACTCCGCGTACTGGGCGCCGGTCTCGTTCGGCGCGCCGTTGAGCGCGACGGGGCGGACCAGATCGCACAAGAAGTTGCGCACCTGCGAGTGACCCACCTCGTGGCGCTCCTCCCAGGTGCCACCGGGGTACGACGCCATCGCCAGCGAGATCAACCCAGAGAAGAGCAGCAGGGGCGGCACCACCGAGAGCGCAAGGAGCCGTCGCGGCGAGCCCATGGGCGTCAGTTAAGCAGACTCAGGAACCGGAGCTGAGCCCCGCTACTCGAGGTGCTGGGCCGCCTTGTTCATCAGCGTCTCGTTGGTGCCGTCCATGATGCGCAGCAGCAGCGCGTCGCGGGCGTACTTCTCCACCGGGTA
>VFKJ01001096.1 GCA_009885595.1 Myxococcales bacterium
ACAAGGCCGACGCGGTGCGGGGCCTGGCGGCGGGGCTGATTACCCAGACGCAGAAGACCGCCATCGACACCGCGCAAGACAACTGCGCCATCCCTCCGCAGACCACGCAGCTGGGCAGCTACGTCGAGCTGCACGGCCGCGGCGGCACCAGCGACTGGACGCTGGGCTGCGTGGCGGTGGCCGACACCGCGGTGGATCAGATGTGGGCGACCATCGGTTTGCGAGACACCATCGTCATCCTCCCCTGAGCCGCCGAGGTCACACGTCCGAGCGGCCGAGCTTGTTGCGCACCCAGACCACGCCGATGGAGAACGCCGCCGCCGCCGAGGCCGCCAGCAACAAGAGGAAGATGGGGCCGAGGTCGCCTTTGCCGGTGTCGTAGAGCCGGCCGATCACCAGCTCCTGCACCACGCTGCCGATCGAGCCCATGCCGTTGATCACCCCGGCCGCGAGCACCGCGCCGCGCCGTGAGCCGATGTCCATCGCGCCCGCGCCGCTCATCAGCGCGTCGGGGCCGTAGAGGGTGAAGCCCACCAGGCCCAGGCACACCGCGAACAACGTCACCGACACGCCGCCGCCCACCCACAGCAGCACGCAGGAGAACAACATGGTGATCATCATCAGCAGCGACACGCCCGCGCGCCGGCTCTTGTAGAACCTGTCGCTGAGCAGGCCGGTGACGATCACCCCGGCCACGCCCGCGAGATCGAACACCGTCGACAGGTAGCCCGCGTCATCACCCTTGAGGCCGAAGTTGCGCTCGAGGAAGAAGGGCGCCCAGCTCCACAGCGAATAGCGGATGAACTTCACGAAGAAATAAAACACCCCGACCAGCAGCACGTTCGTCCACGCCTTGCGCGAGAGCCCCTGGTCGTCGCCTTCCTTCGGCTCGTCGCGATCGTCCACCGCGGGCAGCCCCAGGTCCTCGGGCTTGTTGCGTTGGTTGAAGACGAAGAACACCAGCACCCCCAGCAGCACCAGCGCGCCGGTGAAGAAGCTGTAGCGAAAGCCCCACTGCCCCAGCACCCACGCGGCCAGGGTGTTCGCCATCACTCCGCCCACCTGGAAGTTCGTGGCCCAGAAGCCCATCACCGTGCCGCGCTCGCTGCGGCGAAACCAGTTCGCCATCGTGCCCACGCCGCCCGACCAGCCGGTCGCCTGCACCAGCCCGTTGAGCGCCATCAACACCACGAAGCTCTCGAACGAGTTCGACAGGCCGAAGCCGACGTTCGCGGCGATCGAGATCGTCATGCCGACGATCAGCAGCACCCGGGGACCGAGCCGGTTGCCCAGCGCGCCCGAGGCGAACTGGCCCAGAGTGTACGCCACCAGGTAGACCGAGCCGATGGTGCCCAGCGCGGTGGCGTCGAAGTGCAGCTCGTGCCCGATGGCGGACTTCGCGATGTAGAACGGCTTTCGGCAGAAGTAGTAGCCCGCGTAGCAGAGCCAGGTCGAGGCGAAGATCCGCCAGCGCCAGCGCACCACGGCCGGCGAGAGCGCGGCGACGGCTGACGTCATCGGGGCAACCAGCCGAGGTGCGGGTGCTGGAGATCGAGCTGTCTTCTGAAGCGCTCGAGCGGCTCGACGCGCGGCACGTTGGTGCGCCCGCCAGCCCTCAGGTGAATGTCACTGATGAAGACGAGCATACCCAGGAGAGTGTATTGCCCTCGGTGGCAGTGCCCTCTGACAATCGCCCAGCTCCCATGACGCCCCTGCGGTGGACCACCCTGCTGTTGTGTGTCGCGGCCCTGCTGGTCTTCTGGCCCCTCTGGCCGCCGCTGGTGCTGGCGGCGTGGACGGCGGCGCTCGCCCGCCCGCTGCTCAAGCGCTTCGATCGCCTGCTCAAGGGCCGCCGCCGCGCCGCCGCTGCGCTCTCGATGATCCTGTTCCTGGTGCTCGCGCTGCCGTTGACGCTGATGACCATCGGGGTGATCGCGGGCGCGCAGGAGCTGGTTTCGACCGTGCAGGGCTCACCGACCGCGGTGGGCGCGCTGCAGACGTTGATCAAGGGCGGTGAAGCCGAGAGCGGCCTGCCCTCCAACGTCGCGGACGCGATGGCGCTGTTGCAGCGCACGGGCATGCAGGGGCTGGGGCTGCTCACCAACGTCGCGGGCGCAGCGGCGAAGGGGCTGATCGGGCTCTTCATCTACTTCGTCGGCGCCTACACCCTGCTGCTCGAGGCACCGGTGTTGTGGCTGTGGCTCAAGCGGCACTCGCCCCTGAAGCCCGACCACCTGCAGCGCCTGGGCGACGCCTTCCACGAGACGGGGCGCGGGCTGCTGGTGGGCGTCGGGCTCACCAGCGCCACGCAGGGCCTGGCGGCGATGATCATCTACCTCGCGCTCGGGGTGCCCCGCGCGCTGGTGCTGGGACCCCTCACCGGCATCGCGTCGATCATTCCCATGGTGGGCACCTCGCTGGTGTGGGCCCCGCTGGCGCTCGGGTTCTTCATCACCGACCACCCGGTCAAGGGCGTGGTGCTGGTGGGCCTCGGCCTGGGCGTCATCGGCGTCATCGACAACTTCCTGCGACCCGTGTTCTCACGCATCGGCGCGCTGAACCTGCCGCTGTTCCTGCTGTTCCTCTCGGTGTTCGGCGGGCTGGCGCTGTTCGGCACCTGGGGCGCGCTGCTGGGTCCGCTGATCGTGCGCCTCGCGATCGAGGCGCTGTCGATCCTCAAAGACGAAGAGCGGCCTGCTTAGTCTGGCCGGCTGTTGAGCGCGGCGTTTCCGGGTCTCTTCCGGAAAATGGGGGGCCTCTGGGACACCTACCGCACGGTGAATCCGCTCTGCGCGCTGGTCGATGAAGAGACCGCCCGCTCCTCGGTGGGCAGCCTCTTACGGACGGGCTTGACCCGCTTCAAAGGCGGGCTCAGGTCTCGCGGCCCAGGACGAAGTCGATACCCGAGAGGATGGCGTCGAGCTCCGTGGGCGTGACCCGCCCCACCCTTCGTCCCAGGAAGGCCCGGTCGATCGCCACGACCTGAGACACGTTGGCCACCGAGGCAGCCGGGAGGCCCGTGCGCCTGGGCAGCAGCACGTTTCCGTGGACGTTCACCCACTTGAGGTTGCTGGTGCAGGGGACCACGACGACGGTTGCCAGCCGCGAGCGGTTGAGGCGATCACCCTGGACAATGACCACCGGGCGCCGAAAGCCGGGCTCAGCGCCCCGAGGCGCGGGAAGTTCAGCCGACCACAGGTCTCCCTGGTCCATCAGCGCCTCCGCCTCAGCGCTTGAGCCGACGCGGCGCGCGTCCAGGCCGAAGACTCCTCGTCGACGCCCAGGTCCTGCAGCGCCGCGTTGATCTGGGTTGAAGAGTCCCTGCTATGGCGGTCTACCTTCGCTCCCAATCTGCGGGTTGAACCTCTGTTCTTGAGAGCACTTCTGGCTGGTGGGCGACAACTCACTGATCATCCAGTGCCGGTAAATTCGAACCGTCGGAAAAGAATCCTGGCTCGGAGGACGTTAGCGTTGCAGCCCGGTGAACGAATTACACGGAGTACCCCATGACTCGAACCGTCTTTGCCGTCGTATCCGCTCTCGTTCTCTCAGGCTGTGGGATGGGCGTGGCTCCGCCCGACGTAGCCGCGTACCAGCGCTCGGTCTCGGCGCTTCAGGAGGCGGTGATCTCCCACCAGAACGATGCAGCTTCCACGATCACCTCGCAGGACTGCACAGTGGAACATCGGCGCTACGAGGACCTTGCCCGCCCCCAGCTCGGGCAGATGACGAACATGAGTGGGGGCATGGACGATTGCCGACGGGCAATGGGCCACCCAGGGCCGTTCGACATGTCCTCGAGGTGTGGCTCGATGCAGACCGAGCTCGATCGACACGGCGCGGCGGCGTGCACGGGTGACGCAGCCGCCAACCACGCAGAGGCGGCTCGTCACTGCCAGTTGATGCGCGACTGGCTGACGCGCGAGCAGGCCGGGGTCGATTCGATGTCGACGATGGGTGGGATGATGAGCGGCGGCCGCTGCTCACGGTAGTTGCTGACGCGGAGCACGTAGAGCGGCCCGAAGGGCGCCGGCACGCGCGCCGGACTGCTCGAGGCACCGGTGTCGTGGCTGTGGCTCAAGCGGCACTCGCCCCTGAAGCCAGACCACCTGCAGCTCTCTTCCGGAAAATGGGGGGCGTTGCCACCCTCAACGATCAGATCCACACCTCGCTGGCCGGGTGTTATTCCGCCATTCATGCCTTCCCTGCCCGAGACGCTGAACAGTGACGTGAAGAAGAACCAGGTGGTCGACGACTGCTGCGGCGTGATCGACGCGGAAGTGGCGGACAAGGGCGGACTGTCCGGCTTCGCCATCAAGGCGGGCTACGCGGCGGTGAAGGGCATCAAGCCCGGCTTCGTGCGCCACGTGGTGCACGACCTGCTCCCCGAGTTCTCCGCCGCGCTCGATCCGATCTTCCAGGAAGCGAAGAGCAAGGGCGCGCCGGTGAGCGCGCACTTCAGCGCCAACGCGAGCCGGGTGGCCGACGCGCTGCTGACGATCACCGACGAGAAGTCCAAGCGCTCCACCAGCGGCGTGGTGAAGGGCACCTACGAGCGGCTGCGCGGCACCGCGAAGAAGAACGTGGAAGCGGCCGTGCCCCGGTTGGGCAAGCTCGTCGAGAAGCACACCAACTAATCGTCGGCGGTGGTGGCAGCAGGTCGGTTCCGCCGCAGTCGCATTCTTTCTAAACGAGCGCGGCCGCGAACACCTGCGCGAGCGCCATGATGGTGTGCTGCGGGTTGACGCCGAGGTTGGTGGGAATGACCGACGCATCGGCCACCACCAGCCCCTGGGTCCCGTGCACCCGCC
>VFKJ01001033.1 GCA_009885595.1 Myxococcales bacterium
AGCAGTAGAAGCAGTAGAGGCGGCTGAGTTGTGGACAAGCCAAATTCGCCAACGAAACCGAGAGCTTCCTGAAATCACCCATGTGGACAAGCCCCCCGGTTCTCCCCAGGGTCCCACATGTAGGCCCCTGGAGGTCTCCTTCCCCACACCTGGGTGCCAAGAAAGTGAGGTTCTCCCCAGACTTTCAACAGGGCTTTCACACAGGCGTGCCTTTCGATCTCTGAAGGCCCGAAACGACGGTGTAACGTCGCGGCTCGTCAACGTGGACCCCCAAGGGGAAGCATGAGCTCGCGCGTGGGGAGATACGAGGTCCTGGCGCGGCTGGCGAAGGGGGGCATGGCTGAGCTCTCGCTCGCCTCCACCCAGGGGCCGGGCGGCTTCCGGAAGTTCGCGGTGCTCAAGCAGATCCTCGCGGAAGCGGCGGACGACGAGAACTTCGTGAAGATGTTCCTCGACGAGGCGCGCGTCACCGCGGCGTTCTCGCACCCGGCCATCTGCCAGGTCTTCGAGATGGGCGAAGACACCAGCACCGGCCTCTACGTGGCGATGGAGTTCATCGCCGGCCAGGACCTGAACCAGGTGGTGAGCGCCTGTGCGCGCCAGCAGGCCGTGCTGCCGGTGGGGTTCTCCGCGTCGGTGGTGCTCGAGTGCGCGCAGGCGCTGCATTACGCGCACACCTTCAAGCTGCCGTCCGGCGAAGACTCGCCCGTCATTCACCGCGACGTGGCGCAGAAGAACATCATGGTGACGTACGACGGGCAGGTGAAGCTGCTCGACTTCGGCATCGCCAAGGCGAAGGGCGCGCTCGCTCGCACCCGCGCCGGCACGGTGAAGGGCACGGCCGGCTACATGTCACCCGAGCAGGTGCGCGGCGACGCCATCGACGGGCGCAGCGACGTGTTCGCGCTGGGCGTGGTGCTGTGGGAGATGATGACGGGCCGCAGGCTCTTCTCCGCCGAGACCGAGCTGGCGGAGCTCAAGATGATCCTCTCGGAGCCCATCCAGGCGCCCTGCGACGTCGAGCCCTCCGTGCCACAGGAGCTCTCGGCGGTGGCGATGAAGGCGCTCGAGCGCGACTTGAGCCTGCGCTACCGCTCGGCGCGCGACCTGGCGCGGGCGCTCACCTCGTCCTGCGGCCACCTGCTCTTCGATGCCGAGGAGCGCGCGGTGTTCATGAAGGAGCGCTTCGAGGAGAAGATCGCCTCCACCCGCCGGCTCTTCGAGGCCGCCGCCAAGGACGAGCGCGAGGTCGGGGAAGCGGTCGAGGAGTTCCGCCGCGACTCGGCGCACGAGCGCGAGGCGGAAGACGCTTCCCGCAAGAAGGCCGCCCCTCACATCTCCGCGGGTAAGCTCAAGCAGGTGCGCGGCGCCGCAGGCCCGGCGTCGACCTCGAAGCTGAAGAAGGTGAAGGTCTCGAAGCGGTCGCTCGAGCAGGTGGCTCAGACCGTTCCGATCGCGAAGGACTGGGCGCCCACCGAGGCGCAGGTGAGCACCACCGCGCCGCCGCGCTCGGCGTCGATGGCCTGGCCGGTGCTCGCGGTGGTGGTGGCCCTGGTGGTGGGGCTGGTGGTGTGGAAGGCGATGCAGGGCCCGCCCGAGTCGTCGCGCCCGCATCAGACCGCGCCGGTCGTCATCCCCGGCAGTGAGCTGCCGGGCACCGAGCTGCCAGGGGTCGACCCCACGCCCGTTCAGCCGAAGGATCCGGTCGTGGTGAATCCGCCGGTGAAGCCTGATCAGCCGGTGAAGGTCGATCAGCCGCGCGCGAAGGGAGAGATGACGCTGGTGCTCATCCCCGAGGCGACGGTGATGAAGGGCGCTCAGCTGCTGGGCCACGGCACCATGGTCTCGTTCTCGCTCAACGTGGGCACGCACCTGGTGACGGTGACCGGCGACGACGGCGTGAAGCGCCGGCTCTCGCTGCAGGTGGGGGCAGGGAAGAACAAGGCCCAGAAGTATCGGTTGGATGACCTCCCGGCGCAGTGAGCCCCGTGCCTGGTGAACCGCTGGTGGCTGCGCTCCGGGAGGCGGAGGATCGCCTCGCCGCGCTGGAGGCCTTTCACGCGCCGCGCGCGCGCAGAAGAAGCCGCGCGGACGCTGCTCGCTTCGCTCGTCAAACGACGCAATCGGGTGCAGGTGCGCGGCGTGCCGATGTGGGACGGCGCGCAGCGGGCCGCGCTGCGAATGGTGCTGCTCGCCGTCGGCTCGGCCGCGATGATCAGCGGGGCGATGGCCTTCGACGGAACGCTCGGCACGGTGGCGATCGTGGTGGCGATGGGCGTGCTGGTGTTCGAGGGCCTTCGATGAGCGCGCAACGGGACGCCCTCGAGCGCGCGCAGGCGCGGCTGAAGGCCCTCGAGGCGCAGCCCTCGACGGATGATCGGCTGGCGCAGTTGGCCACCGCGCTCGAGCGCGAGGCGGAAAAGTACGAGCAACTGCTGGAGCGGGGCGAGCGCAGGGCCCTGGCCCGGGAGGTCACCCCGCAGGCGGCGCGGTTGATGACGTTCGGGTTCGCGC
>VFKJ01000521.1 GCA_009885595.1 Myxococcales bacterium
CTCGAGCTCCAGGTGGCCGAGGGCGGTCTCCCTCCGGGCAATGGCGCGGGCGCGACCTCGGTGCGGCGCGGCACCCTGCCGCTGCTCATCGTCGCCGGCGGTGGCGGCGGCGGCAGCGATGGGAACAGCGGCAACTCAGGCACCGGCGGACGCGGGGGCGCGGGCGGCGCGCTGGCGGGTCAGGCCGGACAGAACCTGATGGTGGGAATTCCTCCGTACTGCACCGGCGCGACCGGGGGACAGGGCGGGACCGCGAGCGCCGGAGGGCTGGGCGGCAGCGCGACCGGGACTTCACCCAACAAGTGCACGGGCCAGCCCGGCTCGATGGGCGCGGGCGGCAAGGCGAGCGGCGTGAACGGGACCTGCGACCTGGGCTCCGGCGCGGTCGGCTGGCAGCAGGGCGGCGGCCAGGGCAATGGCGGCGGCGGGGCGGGCGGCTCGGGGTTCTTCGGCGGTGGCGGCGCGGGGTTCATCTGGACGTACTGCTCGGGCGGCGGTGGTGGCGGCTCGAGCTTCGTCGTCGCGGGCGCGACCTCGGCGCTGCTCACTGGAGGAACTGATCAGTCGCAGGGCAACCCGTCGCAGAGCCTGGGCGCGGGGGCCGGCGGGTTCGATGGCGTGGGTGGGCTGGGCAACGCCGGCGGCAAGAACGGCCGCATCGTCCTCACCTATTAAGTCACGGCCCTCCCTCTTCCCCGCGGGGGAGAGGGTCGGGGAGAGGGCTGGCCAGGAACGTCTCGAGGGCGGCCGAAGTCGCCACCGCATCTTCTTCGTGCGGCACATGCCCGAGCGAGTCGAACCTGATCAGCACACTCCCGGGGATATCTGCCTTGAAGCGCTGCGCGTCCTCCGGAGGGATCAATCGATCCTTCCCTCCCCACAGGATCAGCGTGGGCATGCTGAGGCGCTTCAACTTCGAGGTGTCCCCTTCCGCAGGCACCTGATCCATTCGCCTTCCCAGCGCCGCGCGGTTGCCCTCACGAAGCGTCAGCTCGAAGTAGCGATCGACCAGCTCCGGAGTGACCTTCGCTGGATCTCCGTACACATTCCTCACGCTGCGCTCGATCAACCCGCGGGGAAGCACGAACTCCGCCACTCTGCGCAGCCCCGGCGTCTGCGCGATGCGAAAGCCGAGCGGCACCGAGGTCGAGCTGCGCGGGTACCCGCCCGCGTCCACCAGCACGAGGCGCGCGACCGACTCGGGGTGTTGCACCGCGAACTCCCACGCGAGGCGGCCGCCGTACGAGTTGCCCACCAGCACGCAGCGCGACACCTGCAGCTTCTTCAGCAACTCGACGAGCAACGACAAGGTGCGCTCGAGCCTGGCGTCGCCGTCGGGCCAGGGGCCGGTGAGCCCGAAGCCCGGGAGGTCGAGCGTGATCACCCGGTGGTGATCCTCCAGGCGCGAGACCCAGCCCTGCCAGGTGTGCAGCGAGGCCGAGGTGCCGTGCAGCAGCACCAACGGCGTCGGATCATCGCGGGGTCCCACGTCACGCAGGTGAACTCGCAGCCCCTCGAGCTCGAGGAACTGCGACGGCGGCGGCGCCCACTTCGCGGTGAGCGTGTCGACCGGACGATCGGGTTCCCAGATGGAGGCGACTCCGAGCCCCACCGCCACCACGAGCAGCGCTCCGAGGATCTTCTTCACGCGCTCCACAAGAACATGGACTGCCCCTCTCCCCAACCTCCTGCCCTGTGGGCGAGAGGGAGTTTGTAATATGGCCAGCGCATGACGAAACGAGCCCCGCTGAGCGAAGCCGAGGTGCAGCAGTTCCTCGCCGCCCACAAGGAGTGGTCCGTCGAGCAGGGCGCGCTGGTGCGCACCTACGAGGCGCCCCACTTCCTCCGCGGCATCACCTTCGTGGAGCAGATCGCGAAGGTCGCCGAGGCCGCCGACCACCACCCGGACATCGACATCCGCTGGCGGAAGGTGACCTTGCGCTTCATCACTCACGACGCGGGCGACAAGATCACCGCGCTCGATACCCGGCTCGCCGGCGAGTGTGACCTCGTGTTCGCCGCGCTCTGATGAACACCGTTCCTCCGGACTCGCTCACCTTCCCCGTCACCCTGCAACGCCACGCGTTCGGCCCGCGCCTGGTTCCCCATGCGGGAGACGTGTGGCGCGCCATGCAGGACGTGGTGGTCGATCAGTCGAGCTCCGTCGGGTGGACGCCCGAGCGCTACGTGCAGGCCAACACGATGTTCGTGGTGCGCACCATGACCGTGCGCCACCACCGCGAGGTGCGAATCCAGGAGCCGCTGCTGGGTCGCACCTGGCCCTCGCGCGCGCGCAGGGAGATGCTCTTCACCCGGCAGGTGCGGCTGTTTAGCGGCGAAGAGTTGATCGCCGGCGCCACGCAGGAGTGGGCGTATCTGAGCCGCGATCTCCAGCCGACCCGCGCGAGCAAGGACCTCTTCGACGCGTTCAAGATGTCCGAGGGCTACCCCGAGATCGAGCTGCCTTCCTTCGTGGCGAACGGTGATCAGCCGCTGCACGTGTTCGACTTCACCGTCTGGCACGGGTGGATGGATCCACACGGCCACGCGAACCACGCGGCGTATGTCGATTATTGCGACGAGGGCGTGGCGCGGGTCGTCGCGGAGGAAGGCGGAGATCCCCAGCGCCTCGTGCCCGTGGCGGAGACGGTGCACTTCCGCGCGGCCGTCGGTGCCGGCGAGTTGATCACCGTGGAGACCACCCTCGCAGGGCACGTGCAGGGCGCGCGGGTGTTCAAGCACCGGGTGCTGTCGGGCGAGAAGGTGTGCGCGACTGCGACCACCGTGCGCGCGTTGGTGGACTGAGGTTCTTCCCCTCTCCCCGACCCTCTCCCCCGCGGGGGCGAGGGAGATCGTGATGAGAACTTGTATGGGCGCTGACAGGGGGCGAGGCTTGGGTCCCCCATGCGCCGCTCCAGTGAAGACACCGGCTTCCGTCGGTCCCCCGGGGACGTCTCCCGCCCCGCCGTCGAGTCGCGCCGCTCGATGTCCCTGCACTTCAAGATCCTCGTCGGCTACGTCGCGCTCGCCGCCGCCATCGTGGGCGTCTTCTACGTGGGCCAGGCGTGGGACTGGTCGCTCAAGATCAGCGCCGCCTTCGGCGTCACCCTGGTGCTCGCCATCATGCTGCCCACCCTGCTCATCCGCGTCGAGCGGGTGAAGGTGCTCTCGCGCACCGCCCTGGAGATCTCCTCGGGTGACATCAGCCGCGGCGTCGCCATCGCCGACTCGTCCATCCGCGACGACCTCGACGAGCTCGCCGTCGCCATCGCCATGATGCAGGACAACCTGCGCGAGCTGGTGTCCTCCATTCAGCACACCGCCGAGTCGGTCGCCGATTCCGCCACCGCCCTCGAGGGGAACGCCGCCGGCGTCGATACCCGCGCCGCCCAGGTGGGCGAGTCGATGAAGCGCATCGCCCAGGGCGCCGAGGTGCAGAGCTCGCTGGTCACCAAGGCCTCGCGCTCCATCACCGACATGGCCGCCGCGCTCCAGCGCACCACCGCCGCGGCCGAGGAGTCGACCAAGGCCACCGCCGCCACCTCGGCCGCCGCGCTCGAGGGCAGCACCGCCGCCAGGCTCGCCTCGGAGAAGCTGCGCAAGGTGTTCAGCCGGGTGGAATCAGCCAGCCAGGAGGTCTTCAAGTTCGGTGAGAAGACCCAGGAGATCAGCAAGATCGTCGACGCCATCACCAGCGTCGCCGCGCAGACCAACCTGCTCGCCCTCAACGCCACCATCGAGGCCGCGCGCGCCGGTGAGTATGGCCGCGGCTTCGCGGTGGTCGCCGATGAGGTGCGCAAGCTCGCCGAGTCCGCGGGGAAGTCGGCCGAGGCCATCTCCCGCCTCGCGCGCGACATCTCGCAGCAGTCCACGCACGTGCTCGGCGCGATGAAGGAGGGCATCGAAGAGCTCGCCCAGTCGCGCGAAGACGTCACCACCATCGTGCGCAGCATGGGTCACATCAGCGACTCGGTGCGCAGCGGCGTGGAGAAGGTCGCCCAGATTCACGCCTCGGCCCGCGAGCAGCAGCAGGGCAGCGAGGCGATGGTGCAGGCGGTCAACGAGATCTCCGAGGTCGCGCGCACCAACCTGCAGGCCACCGAGGCGGTCAAGCGCGTCATCGAGGAGCAGACCACCGCGGTGCGCCAGATGAAGAACGCCACCGAGGAGCTCACCAACCTCTCGCTGCAGCTGCAGTCGGTCATCCGGCGCTTCCGCGTCGGCTCATGAATTTGTCGGGGGAGGGGAAGAATGTCTTCACTGCTGCTGATCACCGTGCTCGCCGCGGCGCCGGTTCACGTCATCGCGGTGCACGGCCCTCAGAGCGAGAAGGCGCTCGCGAAGCTGACCGCGATGCCCAACGTCACCGTCGTCGACGCGAGCGCGCTGCACGAGTACCTGCTCCGCCCCGCCGCCCTGCTCCCCATGCAGGACTTCGAGGGCTTCACCATGCCGCCCATCCCCGGGTGGCCCCACGAGCTCGACGACACCTGGAAGAAGGCGGTCGCTGCCTGCCATGACCTCGCCGGTGATCCACCCTGGCGAGAGCTGGGCACCGCGATGGCCTGCGCGAACCGGCTCTCGGTCTTCCTCTGGCAGCAGTTCGCCGCGCAGCAGAAGGCCGCCCGGGTGTTCGAGATCGACGTGAGCGTCGACGAGAAGAAGAGCAAGGCGCGCGTGAGTGGCACGACCTGGGCGCCCAGCTCGAGAGATCAGGTCGCCCTCGACGAGGGCGGCACCCTCGCGCAGCTGGATCAGACGACCGAGCGCGTGCTCACCGCGTTGATCGACAAGAAGGGCGCCACCTCGGCGCGCAACATCGTCCCCGAGCTCGCGTCCTCTTTTCTCGGCGACCCCTTCTCGCGTGACACCAAGGTGAGCTCGCCCGTCACGTTCAAGAAGACCTGCCCCGCGCTCCCAGCTCAGCTCACCGTCACGCCCGCAGGTCCGCTGGCCGACTCGATCGTCGCGCGGTGGAAGCCGGAGGGCGCGAAGGGACCGGCACAACCCTGCAAGCTCAGCTTCTCGGAGCACAGCGAGGAGGGCATGGCAGGGCCGGTGGTGGTCGTCGGCACCCTGCTGACCTGCAGCTCGACCATCGTGTCAGCTGAGGTGGCGAGGTCTCCGTTGCTCGAGCGCAGCGGCGTCGACCTCGTCTCCGAGAGGCTGGTGCTGGGCCTGGCCACCAAGCTCTGCAAGTAGACTGAGTTCACCCCTCTCCCCGCCCCTGTCCCCCTTCAGGGGCGAGGGAGAAGAGGGTGGCGGCCAGCTTCCGCGCCCGCCTGGTGGAGCGCCACTCGGGCGAGAACAGGTGCGCCACCGCCCGCTGCGTGCGCACCAGCAGCGTGAAGATGATCAGGAGGATTCCCGCGATCGCCACCAGGGCGGAGAGC
>VFKJ01000936.1 GCA_009885595.1 Myxococcales bacterium
CCTCCCTCTCCCCTGCGGGGGAGAGGGTCGGGGAGAGGGCTTACGCTTCCCCTGGTCCTCCAGGCAGGTTGATTCCGGCCCTCTCCGCCGCACGTTCTCCCCATGGCTCGCCCACGCGCAGACGTCATCGAAGAGCTGGAGCAGCACTTCAAGCGCCTCACCCACGCGCTCTACGACACCGACGTGCCCGCGCCGGAGGTCGACGCCGAGGTGCGGCCCTACCTCGACGAGCACGTCAGCTTCGTGGACCCGTGGCAGCACGGGGTGGGGCTGGCGAGGTACCGGCTCGGGCTCGCGGGGTTCCACACCATGCTCAAGTTCCACTTCGAGCTCGCGCAGGTGAGCGTGAAATACGAGCCGGCGACGCGCAGCGGGCGGGCGCTGGTGGACGGTGTGATGCAATTGAAGCTGCTCGCGCCGCTGTATGTGTATCCCTTGCGCACCATCCTCGTGTTCGACTTCGTGGTGGACGACGAGGGCGGCGACGGGCAGCCGGTGAAGTTCACCATCCGCGTGCACGAGGAGATGTGGAGCTTCGCGGACATGATCGCCGCGCTGCCCCTGCTGGGCCCGGTGTACCGGAAGGTCTTCCGCCCCGGCTTCGCGCTGGGCTTCCTGGGGGCGTCGTTCCTGAGCGCGCGCGCCAAGGGCGTGTTGCCGCGCTGACTCCAACCATCCTTCGCTCGAGGCGCGTAGTCTGTCGACGCGTGTTCTTCTTCCTGCCGACGGGGTCCACCTCAGAGACGTCCCGCCGGCCGTGGGTCACCATCGTCATCGCCGCGCTCTGCGTCGCGGTCTTCGCGTGGACGGGCGTGCTGGAACCGGAGCGGAGCCCGGACTTCTCCGAGGCGAGGGCCTTCGTGGAGGAGCGGCCCTGGCTCGCGGGCGACGACTACCAGGGGCCGGTGCCGGAGCGCGCGGTCCTGGAGGCGGACAGGCAGGAGTTCAAGGCGCTCATCGCGCGCGCGATCGATCGAGGCGGGAGCACCGAGCGCAAGCTGAGCCTGGTGCCCGCGCACGGGTACGTGCAGATCGGGTGGATCACCAACCTCTTCCTACACTTCAGCCTCGGGCACCTGCTGGGGAACCTGCTGTTCCTCTGGGTGGTGGGGCCGCTGTTGGAGGAGGCGTGGGGCCGCCGCCGTTTCCTCGTGTTCTACCTGGCGGCCGGGTTGGTGCTCGGCGGCATCGTGCCCGAGAACGGAAGAGGCGCGCTCTTCGTGGACCTGGTGATGAAGGTGTCTTCGGGGCCGCCGACGGCGCTGCGGCTGAGCGGCACGGACGCCGGAGTGGCGCTGCTGTTCCCCGGGAAGTCGGTGCCCGAGGCCTGGCGTGGGTTCATCGAGTCGGCGCGGCGCGCAGCGGGCGTGCAGCAGGGCGCGGCGCCCTGGGCCGAGTTCCCCTCGCTGGAAGCGCTGACGCTCAGCTGGGTCCCTCCCTCTCCCCCACAGGGGAGAGGGTCGGGGTGAGGGGAAAACAAAAACTATCCTCGCAGGCTCATCGCGTTCGGATGCTGGGCCAACAAGGTCTTCAATCTCGGCTGCCGGAGCACGATGGGCTGCTTGAGCAGATGCGCGATGAGCGCGGGCGGGGTGGCCGACCAATGCGCGAGGTTCTGCACCAGCAACATCGACCCATCGGTGCGCGCGCACAGCAGCGCGGTCGTCTTCCCATCGATGGGCAGTCCGGAGAGCCCCGCGAGCGCGCGGCCCTCGGTGGAGATGATCAGCTCCACCCGCTCCTCCCCGGCCGCGGTGGCGAAGCGCGTGCGCAACAGCCGCGCGGTGTTGGTGCGCGTCTGCGTGGTCACCTCGCGGCTGACCGAGAGCTTCCACACCTCGAGCAGGCGCTTGGTCTGCGTGAGGCGTCGCAGCTGGCCTTCGTTGAGCTGGGGATTTCGAAACAGCAGCCGCTGCACCTGGGAGTCGCGCATCAACTCGGCGCGCGCGAGCAGGAACTCGAGGCCGGTGGTGGTCTGGTGATGCGCGGCAATGAGGCGCGCCTGCTCGAGGCCGGCGTGTGGGTTCTCCATCAGCCTGTGGATGGTGGCGGGCACCGGGTCGAAGCAGAGGGCAGAGAGCCGCTCCCCCGAGGCGACGGCGGCGACCGCGGTGCGCTCGTCGGGGGTCATGGGGTGAAATTGCGCTCGGTAGAGGGCGAGGTGGGAGGCGCTTCCGGCGGGTGCTTCGTCTTCGGTCTGCCCCTCTCCCCGACCCTCTCCCCGCTGGTGCGGAGCGAGGGAGCCAGTTGTCACCATTCGCTCGAGCATCGCGGCCACCTGCACCCGCGGGCTTACCGGGGCTTACCGTCTCTCCGACAACAGACAGTACTGCGCGAAGTGATCGAGCCGATGGATCTCCTCACCCTGCGGCGCGTCGAGCGCAGGAAACCCCTCCGCCGCGCCCAGCGTCACGCACCGCCCCACGAAGCCGGCAGAGAGCACATGGTCCCACGTCTGGCGATTGAGCGGCGCGGACCAGAACGGAGGATCGTTCTCCGGCAACCCGGAGTGCATCACCAATGCGGGGCTGCCCGCCGAGTTCTCGAACCGCACGCGCGAGCGCCAGTAGTCCACGTCGACGTCACCGGCCTTGCGAAACGGGTCCATGTTGAAGTCGCCGCCGAGGATGGCGCGAGCCTGCGTGCGCAGCGCGCCCGACTCATCCAGCGCCGCAGGCAGAAACGACGCGCGGCACTGCTTGTTCTCCGGCATCGCACCCGACGGCGGATGTCCGACGATCAAGTCCACCTGCTGGCCATCGAACTTCGCGGTGACCGCGGAGAGGGTGAACCCTTCATCGCAGCCCGCCACCGGAGGCGCAGTGCGAGACAGCCCGCGGCACAGCGCGCCGTCTGCGCAGCCCTCGATCGACGCGAAGGCCGTGCGCACTCCGATGCACTCGTACCCGCGGCGCGGCTCGCAGGCGATGGTGTAGTCGGGGCCGAGCAGGCGGCGCACTTGATCAGGCTCCTGCGCGCGGCGGGACGGATGGCAGACGTGCCCCGCGTCGGCCTGATCAGCGAGCGCGTCACACTGCTCCGGCGTGATCACCTCCGACAACAGCGCGATGTCGGGCTTCGCGCGTGCGATGGCGGCGATGATGCGGTCCTCCTGCGCGGCGTCGCACAGCTTGTAGATGGCGCTGTCGCACAGGAAGAGATCGATGTTCCCCACGTTGGCGGCGAGCACGCTGAACGCGCCGGCGCCCGCGTCTGGCATGTCGAAGGCGAGCCCGAGCGGCATCTCGTTACCCTGGTCCTGGCGCTTCGAGCGCCCCGAAGGATCGCCCAGCGCGCGTGCCGGCGGCGGAGGACAGGCCAGGAGGAGAAGACTGCAGATGAAGGCCAATGCACGCATGGGGCCCAGTATCGCTGATGCAATGCGTGTACGCCCTCTCCCCGACCCGCTCCCCCGCGGGGGAAGGGAGACAGTTCTGCGGTTTCGCCGACGCCGGTGCGCTACGAGCGGCTCATGACGCGCCTCGTGCTGCTCCTCTCCCTGCCGGCGTTCGCTCAGCAGATCCCCGCGCGGTCCTTCTTCGAGCTGCCCTCCTCCAATGGCCACGGCGCGGTGCTGGTCGACACCCGCACCGGCCGCCTCACGCACTTCCGTGAGCACCTGCCCGCCATCGAGGAGCCCGAGCTCGACGCCGCCGGGATGGACCGGTGGATCGGCAATCAACCGCAGTACATCAAGTCGCGCGACCTGCTCTTCGACGCGTACTTCGGGCTGCGCGTGAACGGACAGCAGCGCTGGCTCGACGGCGTCACCGTCACCGAGAGCGGTTACGCGACCGCGGCGCCTTCTCCCCGGGGCGGGAGCGGCGTCATCACCTTCCAGCAGCAGGCGCTGGGGCTGACGCTCACCACCTCGGTCTTCTCTCCGCGTGCGTTTCCACGCGCGAGCTACGTGGCGGTGCTCTGCGCGAAGAACGCGGGCACCGCCTCGCTGTCGGGTGTGAGCGTGTTCCACCTCAATAACTTCCACCTCGGCTTCGGTCGGCCGGGCGTGATGGCCGACGTCGGCACGAACGGAGAGACGATCGTCGTGAGCCCGGCGGGTGACGTGTTCGAGCGCGGCTTCGCAGGCGTGGTGGGGCTTCGGGCCCTCGGCACCGCCACGGCGTCCGGGTGGAATCCTTCGACGCCTGGCGCAGAGAACGGCTTCCTCATCGTGCGTGACACCACGGGCGAGCTCCCCGCGCGCAGCGGAGAGCTCGGCGTGGCGAACGACTGGGCCAGCGCGCTGCAGTTCGGCGTCGGCACCTTGCCGCCCAACGAGGAGCAGTGTGTCGGCCTCGTCGTCGCGCACCATGGAGATCCCTTCGCGCAGGCCGAGCTCACCGCCGCGCTCGACGCCTTCGTGAATGGCCGCACCGCGAAGCAGGTGCTCGACGCAGAGCTCGCCGGCTGGGCCACCCTGCAGGCGGGTCTCCACGTGCCCACCACGCTCACCGACGACGAGGCGGCGGTCACGCGCCAGTCCGCGGTGATGCTGGTGATGGCGCAGGTGCAGGACCGCGAGGCCTTCCTCCGCGAGTTCCTCAGCCAGGACGGAGAACCCCGGCGCACCCGCTTCACCTCAGCAGACGGCGGCACCACGCTGCCCGCGGTCGTTCAGCATCGCGGCCAGGGTGCGGTGCTCGCCAGCCTGCCCCCGGGCGAGTGGACCTACAGCTGGGTGCGCGATGGCAGCTATGCAGCGGTCGCGCTCGCCGAGCTGGGCCTCACCGCGCAGTCACGCGCGGCGCTCTCGTTCTTCCTCGACGCCGAGGGCGGGCGCTTCAAGGACTGGAACGAGCTGCAGCCGAACTTCCCGAACTACGTGGTGAGCCTGACGCGCTACTCCGGCTTCGGCGTCGAGGAGACCGACTTCAACGACTTCGGTCCCAACCTCGAGTTCGACGGCTTCGGCCTGGTGTTGTGGGCGTTGCGAGAGCACGAGCGCCGCACAGGCGACACCACGCTGGTGGACGCGCGCTGGGCTGACATCTCCACGCGCATCGCGGATCCGCTCGTCGCGTTGATCGAGCCGTCGACGGGGCTGCTGCGCAAGGACTCCAGCATCTGGGAGACGCACTGGAATGGCCGCGAGCGAACGTGGACGTACACCAACCTCACCGCCGCCCGCGGGCTCTGCGACGCCGCCGAGCTGGCGCAGCGGAAGGGAGACCTGGCGCGCGCCACCACCTATCGGCAGGCCGGCGCGGCCTTGCGGCTCGCCATCGGACAGAAGCTGACCGACTCGCGCGGAGCGCTGGCGTCGAATCGCGAAGAGCTGCTCAGCGGCAAGGGTCACTTCGACGCCGCGGTGCTCGAGGGGATCTCGCTGGGGCTCTTCGCGCCTGACGGCCGGATCGCGCAGGCCACGCTCGACGCCCTCGAGCGCGAGCTCCGGGTCTCTTACGGCCCCGGCTGGGCGCGCAACGACGATCGCGTGGACCATCCCGGCGCGACCGACCTCTCGCCCTGGGGCAGCGAGTACGACAGCGCGGAGTGGATCTTCACCGACCTGCGCGGC
>VFKJ01000460.1 GCA_009885595.1 Myxococcales bacterium
CTCGGCGAACACGGGGCCGCGCTGCGCGGCATGGGCGAGGTGCCCGGCTTCAGCGACGGGGCGGAGCGGGCCTTCCTCGCGTACCCGGCCTCGCTCGCGTTCTGCCGGGTGCTGACGCAGCTCGACGACTCCACCCGTGGCTCGGATCCCGCGCGCGTCGACGTGGGCGCGGTGCTGCGCAAGAGCCAGGCCTTCCGCGGGGTGGCGCTGGCGGCGCTCGATTCGCTCTCCGGAGAGAGCAAGTGAGTCGCGGAGCAGGCCTGCTCCTTCTCCTGCTGCTCGCGGGGTGTCCGGTCACGCCGCCTCCGGGCGATCTGCCCATGGGGCAGTACGCGATCAAAGCGACCGGAGGTGCGCCGCTGCTGCCCGACGGCGGGCTGGACAGGCCCCCCGAGTGCCCGATGCTCGAGGAAGTGACCGGCGCCGACTTCGACTTCGACGTGGTGCTGACGCGCGAGAGCTCGTCGCAGCGAGCGTGGGTCACTCTCGCCGGCTATTCGCGAGAAGGCACCTTCGATGGCCAGGTGGTGACGAGCGAGGCCTCGGCCAACCGGGTGTTCGAGGCGTGCAGCAAGTGCTCGACCCGCGTGGTGGAGACGATCTCCGTCGCGGTGCTCAGCACCTCGCAGAGCGAAGCCTTGGGCGACGCCTGTCCGGAGAGTCCGCTCGACGGAGGGGTGGTGGCGAACCCCGACGCCGGCGTGCTGCCGCCGGGACAGACTTCGCAGGGCTACGACGCGGTGCGGGTGTGCGGCGAGCTGACCACGCAGGTGGTGGCGCAGGGCCAGGTGGATGGCGGCGCGTGCGAGCCCCAGTGTGACGGGTGCACGGTGCGCTATTCGTTGCGCGGCGCCCGCCGCTGACGCAAGCAGGGCCATGGCGACGAAGAAGAAGGCGGTCGTTCTCCTCTCCGGCGGGCTCGATTCCACCACCTGCCTGGGCATGGCGCTGCGCGCGGGCTTCGAGGCGGTGTGCCTGTCGATCGATTATGGGCAGCGGCACTCGGTCGAGCTGGAGCGCGCCAGGGCGGTGGCGACGGCGCACGGGGTGACGGATCACCGGGTGGTGAAGCTCGATCTGCGCGCCATCGGCGGCTCGGCGCTCACCTCGGACCTCGCGGTGCCCAAGCACGATGACGTCAGCCAGGTGAGCGCGAACATTCCGGTGACCTACGTGCCCGCGCGCAACACCATCTTCCTGGGGCTGGCGCTGGGCCTCGCGGAGGTGGTGGGCGCGACCGACCTCTACATCGGCGTGAACGCGGTCGACTACTCGGGCTACCCCGACTGCCGGCCCGAGTTCATTCGCGCGTTCGAGCAACTGGCGACGCTGGCGACGAAGGCCGGGGTGGAGGGCGCGCGCTTCACCATTCATGCGCCGCTCTCAGGCATGACCAAGGCAGACATCGTGCGCGCGGGCGTGGCGGCGGGGGTGGACTACTCGCTCACCCACAGCTGCTACGACCCGTCTCCCGAGGGGCTCGCGTGCGGGCGCTGTGACTCGTGCCTGCTGCGGCAGAAGGGCTTCGAAGAGGCGGGATTTCCCGATCCCACCCGCTACGTGGGACGCTGAGCGCCGATGATGTACCTGCTGCTGACGATCGCGCTGGCCGCGGCTCCCGAGCCGCTGGTGGAGGTCGCCTCGATCATCCCCGACGCGGTGGTCGACCTGCGCTACGCGACCGCTGACAACTTCATGAAGAAGCAGGTGTACCCCTCTGACGCGCGCTGCCTGTTGCTCGAGCGCAGCGCCAGGCAGCTCAAGGCCGCGGCCGACCTTCTGCGTGAGAAGGGTTTTCGGCTGCGGCTCTACGACTGCTACCGGCCCCACCACGTGCAGTTCGAGCTGTGGAAGGTGATGCCGGTGCCCGGGTACGTGGCCGAGCCGAAGAAGGGCAGCAACCACAACCGCGGCGGCGCGGTGGATCTGGGCCTGGTGACGCTCGAGGGGAAGGACGTCGAGTTCCCCTCGACCTACGACTTCTTCGGCAAGGAGGCGCACCACGGCTTTTCGGGCGCCAGCAAGGCAGCGATCGAACACCGCGAGCTCTTGCGCACCACCATGGAGGGCGCGGGCTTCAAGAAGAACCGGGTGGAGTGGTGGCACTACGATCTGCCCGACGCCTCGAAGTACCCGCTGCGCGACGAGCCCTTCGTACAGCCCGACGCCGGGAAGTAATTCACCGCTAAATCGGGGTCGAAATCCGCTCGGAATTGCAGCCTGCGTTGACAGTGCCTCGCAGGAGTCGAGCGGAACGCAGGCCGAAAATTGGCCATGCCCACCATTACTCCCTCCATCCGCAGGGCCGAGACCCTGCTCAAGCGCGTCGGCTTCAACCCCGGGAAGATCGATGGCGTCGAGACCCCTGCGCTCACCAACGCGGTGAAGGAGTTCCAGACGGCGTGGGGCATGGCGCCGACCGGCCTGCTCGACGAGGCGACGACGGCGAAGCTGTCCGCCACCGGAGAGCGGGTGAAGAAGCACGGCCGCGATCTCTTCGTGTCGGTGGGCCAGAAGTCGACGGACATTCAGGTGCTGGAGCGACGGCTCGCGCGGCTGGGCTAC
>VFKJ01000169.1 GCA_009885595.1 Myxococcales bacterium
GCGAGCGTCACGCCCATGAGGCCAAACCGCTTGCTGGTGTCGTTCATGGCTGGGTCTCCGCTGGTGCATCGGCTTCGGGCTCGCTGGGGGCCTCGGGCTCGACTGGCGCCACCGGCTTGGGTTTCGGGGTGGGCTGGGCGACCACGGGCGGCGCGGGCTTCGGGGGCGGCTTGATTTTTTCGCGCGCGGCCTTGCCCTGCTTCGACAACATGCGGCTGAGCGTGAACTCGAGGCCGAGGTCGCTGTCTTCGTCACACATGCGCGAGTTGCCGACGAAGAGCTGCGGGGTGAGCACGGGGATGGCGTTGGCGACCGCCCAGCGCAGGCTCTTGGTCAGCTTGCTCTTCACCAGGGTGCCGCCGAGACAGCCCTTCACCTTGGGGAACTGGGTCTCGAGCTTCGCGCGCAGGGCGCCTTCGTCTTTCGCGGCGAGCTCGCGCAGCTTTTCCTGGTTCTTGAACGCCCACTTGAGGACGTCCTGGGCGGCCTTTTCGTCTTTGGGGCCTGCGCCCACGCCGCCCGCGCAGAGCATCGCCTCGCTCACCGCGCACGCCCCGGGGTGGAGCGCTTCGGTCACCATCCAGTTGCACGAGGGGTCGAGCGGGAAGAGCACCGCCTTCAAGTTGAGCTTCTTGTGCAGGCTGCTCGCGGCCAGCCGTTCGTCGAAGGCCTTGCACGCGGGGCAGAGCGGGTCGAGCACCTCGATCGCCTCTTCGCCCTTCCCCGAGGGCAGCGCGATCATCACCCCGTTGGGATCTTCACCGCTCACCAGGGTGCCGCAGCCCGACAGCGAGGTCTTCTGATCAGGCGCCGGCGTGAACACCAGGTAGGTCGCGGTCAGCACCGCGACGAAGCCCACGCCCTCGCCGAACCAGAGCGCGAGCTGGCCGCCGGCGGGCTGGTGATCGGGCGCCGAGGGGTTCTTCAGGTGGGTGAGCAGCGCGCCCACGAACACCAGCGCGCTGGAGACGTAGATGCCCACGCACACCTTGCAGGTCTCTCCCACCTTCGCGATCGACAGCCACGCGTAGATGAGGGTCATCACCATCGGCAAGGCGGTGGCCGCGAGCAGGAACGTGCTCTCGGCGCGCGAGGGTTTGCCACCCCGCAGCAGCAAGAGCCCGGCGCGGTAGACGAGGAAGGCGAAGGTGGCGAGCGCCCACAGGCTCACCGGCACGCCGCCCCACACGCTCTCGCGGAAGAACGAGCTGTACGGGCTCATCATCACGGCCTTGCAGCCGCTCTCGCCCAGCTCCTTGCCCGCGCCGGGAATGAACGAGCAGTGAATGGCGTGCACCTGGCGGTCGAGGTGCTGCATGAAGTCGCTGGTGCTGACCGCGGCGAACACGCTGCCCAGCAGCGCGCCTGCGAGCGTGAGCCTCAGCGGCCAGGGCGAGACGGGCGCCTGCCAGGCGTGATCAGCCTCGATGGGCTGACTCTCCTCGGGTGGTTGCATCCGGGTGTCCTAGCACGC
>VFKJ01000159.1 GCA_009885595.1 Myxococcales bacterium
AAGTACGACCTCACCGGGAAGAAGCTCGCGACGGAGTACGTCGACGGCGTTCCTGCGGCCGCGGTGAAGTACGGCCCCTCGGGCGCGCGCGGCGGCGTGGTGGAGCCCGGCCCCGACGTCGGCCGCTACACCGACGTGGCCGTCAGCCAGGGCCGCGTCTACGTGAGCTACTACGACGCCACCGGCGGCAACCTGAAGGTGGCGACCCGCGCGGCCAGCGGCACGTGGACCAACCACCAGGTCGACGGCGCGCAGGCTGACCTCGGCCTCTACAGCTCGATCGCCATCGGGGCGGATGGGAACCCCGGCGTCTCGTATTTCCAGCGCGGCGGCGACGCGACCTTCAACGTGATGGACTGCCCCACCCCGCGGCCCACCGGCGCGGTGAAGTACGTCACCGCCCTCAAGTTCGCGCGCGCCACCAGCGCCACGCCCTCGAGCGCGGCGGACTGGAGCCTCAAGACCATCGCCTGCGCCTCGCGGCCCCCGCCCCTCTGCGACGCCTGCAACGGCATCTGCGCCGACCCCGGCACGGGCCCCGCCTGCCTCACCGCCGCCAGCGGCTGCACGGCCTGCGACGCGAGCACCGAGTCGTGCGTGTCGGTCAACGGCACCCCGGCCTGCGCGAAGAACTTCACCCCGCCCGACCTGCAGCAGGTGGTGCCTGGCGTGGGCCTGTTCACCTCGCTGGCCTTCAAGGACAACGACGCGATCATCGCCTACATGAAGCGCACGGTGCCCACGATGGGCCCGGTCGACGGCGATCTCTTCGCGGTCACGGTGAACCCCGCGGGCACCGTCGGCGCCCCGGTGCTGATCGACGCGAGCGGTGACACCGGCTTCTTCCCCGACGTGAAGGTGGAAGCGCAGACCAGGAGCGTCGGCATCGGGTACCACGACTTCTCCAGCAAGGCGTTCAAGTTCTACTTCGCGCCGCAGCTGCAGGCGGGCATCACGGCCGAGGTCATCGACAAGGGCACCGACCCGGCCGCGCCCGGCAACCAGAGCTGGGTGGGCACCGACAGCGCCATCGTCTTCGGCCCCGCCGGGGTGGTGTGGGCGCTCTACCAGGACGCCACCAAGGGCGACCTCAAGCTCAGCAAGCGCACGGCGAGCTGGGCGGTGCAGCCCAGCCCCCGCACGGAAGGCGCGGTGGGCTTCTTCGCCGACGCGCTCTTCACCGACGGCAAGCTCTACTCGAGCCACGCCCGCATTCACGCGAAGTTGGTGCAGAGCGAGCCGCAGGTCGACAACTCGCTGCTGCTCGAAGCGCTGCCGGGCAACTGAGTCGTTGGCGGCACCGCGGGGGGCGTACGTGGCAGCGTTGATCGAGACCGAGCTCAAGGTGGGGTCACCGGCTGAGCTGGCTGAGCGGTACTACCCCAACGGTCGCCTCGGGGGACTCTCCGTCGAGGGCCGGGCCCCGGGCGTGTTGGGGCAGCTGGTGCTGGTCAAGGTCGAGGTGGAACGACCGGCGCGTCAGTTCGTGGTGCGGGGCCAGCTGGCGTGGGCGCGGCACAAGGCTTCGCTCAACCAGCCCATGGGCTTCGGGGTGGACTTCGTGCCCGAAGACGACGCCACCCGGGTGCGGCTGCTGGCCTTCGCGCGCCAGGAAGTGTCGTCCGACGCCGTTCGGGTGGAGCGCCGGCAGCAGGTCGAGCTCAAGGTGAAGCTCGTGCACGAGGGTGAGCAGCGCAAGGAGATGGTCGCCGATCTCTCTGCCGGCGGCGCCTTCGTGCGCAGCTGGAATCCCCTGCCGGTGGGCGCGAAGGTGCAGCTCTCGCTGCGGCTGCCGCTGAGCCTGCTGCCGCTCGAGCTCAAGGGGCTCGTCGCCTGGGTGAAGCTCGCGGGCGACAGCTCCGGCATGGGGGTGGAGTTCGAACGCGACGAAGGCGCGCGCGCGAAGATCGAGAAGCTGCTCCACCGGCTCTCGAAGTAGTCAGCTCTCGTCTTGCTGCAGGCGCGCCCGGCGATCGCGGTGGTAGTGCGGCGCGCACAGGCCGCGGGCGAGCACGGGCCGCTCGCACCCTTCCACCGCGCAGCGCGCCGCGCGATCGCCCCCGCTGCGCTCGGGCTCGAGGCCGAACATCGCGTGACCCACCGCGATCAGGCGCTCGACCTGCTGCCTGGAGAGGTGCGAGCGCCGGGCGAAGTCGACCAGGCGCGCGTGGGAAGGCTCGTTGACCTCGAGCGACGAGGCCCCCTCGCGGAAGAGATCGGCCACCGGCACCTCGAGCGAGCGGCCGATGGTGAGCAGGGTGTCGTAGCTGGGGCTGCGCTCGCCGCGCTCGAGCAGCGAGGCGAAGCTGACCGAGATGCCGCAGCGGCGGGCGAACTCTTCCTGGGTCAGCCGCAGGCCTTCACGCAGCCCGCGCACGCGGCGACCCAGCGCGAGCAGCTCCTCTCGCCCGCCCTCGCTCACTGGCAGTAGCCGTTGGTGCAGGTGCCGGAGCTGCACGCGGTGCCCGTCGCGCAGCAGCGGTAGGAGCTCGCGCCGCAGCAGAACCCGTTGGAGCAACGCCCGGTGGAGCACTGGGTGTCGCTGCTGCAGGCCGCGATGCAGGTGGCCTGGGAGTTGGTGGGGATCATGTAGCGATCGCACACGTAGCCGCCGCGGCAGTCGCCCTGCGCGCCGTCCCAGGCGCAGTTCTTGAGGCAGTAGTTCTGGCCGGTCACCAGGTACGGAGAGCAGCTGCTCCCCGCGGGGCAGCTGGTGGGGGTGCAGTTGGCCTTCGAGCAGTAGCCGCCCACCCACCGCGGGTTGGCGGACTGAGTGAAGCAGACGTCGCCGGTGCAGTCGTAGACCCAGTTGGTGCAGGCCGCTCCCACCCCGCCCATGGCAGTGCCGCCGCCGCTCCCACCGCCC
>VFKJ01000145.1 GCA_009885595.1 Myxococcales bacterium
ATCGCCCGCCGCCGCTCGTCGTTCAGGTGACGCCCGAGCCCGCCGCTGAGCAGGTCGACGCGGGCATCGACGCGGGAATCGAAGTGGGCCTCGACGCCGGCAGTGCTCCGCCCCGCCCGCGCCTGCCGCCCAGGCAGTCCCCGAAGCAGCCCGTCAAGCAGGCACCGAAGCCAGCGGCCCCCGCGCTGTTGCCTGCAGATGGGCTGTGAGTCATTCGCCTTCGAAGGTGACCGTGGTGCCGTTGGTGGCGAAGGTGAGGATCGCGCCCACGCCGGACGCCACCCCGATGCCGAGGCCCAGGCCCACTGGCAGCGTGCGATCACCACTGCCAGAGACTGGTAAGGCGAACACGAAAGCGATGACCAGCCCCGCGATCGCCGCCGTGCTGAGGAGGGTTCCGCCGGCGAAGAACCAGCCCGCGCTGCCGGCCTTCACCTTCATGGACACGCGCCCCTTCCTGGCGTGATCGATCAACACGAACGGGTTCGAGGGCACGATGCCCGCCCCGGAGATCACGAAGGTGTCGGACGCGCGCGCCACCGGCGCATCGCACGGCGCCCGGCACTCGCCGTTGGGGTTGCCGTTCGCGCGATACAGCCGCAGCTCCTTCTCGGTCGTCGCGATGTGCACCTGCACCGTGTCGTCCGACAAGGACGCCGCGAACGCAGGGTCGGTCGGGCGCGGCACGGTGGGCGACGGGAGCGGCGCTGGGCTCGCCAGCGCGAGCGGCGTGGGCGCGGCGCCGTCGAGGGGCGCCAGCTCGAAGAACTCGACGGCGGGGTGGTCGAGCCGGATCACCACGGTGCGCTCCACGGGCACGCGGCCTTCCACGTCGAGCCGAATCAGGTGACGGGTCGGTGTCAGCTCGACGGTGAGGGGCACCACGCCCACCGCCGCGCCGTCGATGGAAACGCGCGCGCCCAGCGGCAGAGAGCTGATGGTGAGCGCCTGCACCCCCAGCCTGGCGAGCTTGGCGCCCAGCGCCTCGAGGGACTGTTGGGCGGCCGGTCGTTCCGCCGCGGTGGGGCTCATCACCAGCCACGCCTGCCACGCGTCGATGGCCTTGATCGTCTCTCCAGCCTGTTCCCACGAGCGCGCGATGTTGAACTTCGTCACCGGCACCGGACGCGCAGCGAACGAGGCCTCGAACTTCACCGCGGCGCTCGCGAACTGGCCCTGGGTGTACAGCGCCGTGCCTTCGTCGAAGAGCGCGCGTGGGGTCTGGGCGAACGTCACGGACGAAACGACCAGCAGCAGACAACCCCGGCGAAGCATGCCCGCATCATGCAGACGAACGCGCGCCGCGGCCAGCGCTGATCACCGGCGAATCACCTCGACGGCGCCGTCGAGGCCGGGTGCGCCGCGCCTCCCGCTCGCGCCCTGCGCGCCGGACGACCCGGACGACCCGGCGCTGCCGCCCGACGCGTAGCTGGTCTTGCCGTTCTGGTAGCAGCTCGTTCCCGAGCCGCCTGCGCCGCCCGCGCCGCCGCGCCCCCCCTGGCCGCCCGGGCCGCCTGCGCCCCCCAGGCCGCCCCGGGACCGGAAGAGCGCCCGCACCA
>VFKJ01001062.1 GCA_009885595.1 Myxococcales bacterium
GCTCTCCCTCAACAAGGAGAAGGTCACCGATCCGAAGCTCAGCATCGGCGCCGACAAGCTGATCAACGGCCGCTACCTGCTGTTGCAGAAGGGGCGGAAGGACTACTGCCTGGTGAAGGTGATCGGCTGACGCCTGAGCAGACGGTAATCTGTGATTCAATGCGCTCGCGATGACGACCCGAACCGCGCTCCTTCTCGCCGTCACTCTCCTCGGACTGGGCGGCTGCCGTGGCCCGAAGGGCTCTCCCGATGGCAGCGTGAAGTCGTTCTTCAACGCCGCCGTCGCCGAAGACTTCGAGGCGATGGCCGACACCCTGGCCGTGGAGTCGAGGCAGAAGATGGGCAGCAATCCCGCGAGCCGGCTCGCGCAGATCTTCGGCGGCTGGAAGGACGTCGACCTCACCATCGACGACAGCAGCGAAGACGCCAACGGCGAGTCGGCCACCGTGCGCTTCACCTGCATCGCCTCGCAGATCGAGAACTACAAGCTGCTCCAGTTCGACTGCAGCGACACCGTCGCGCTCACGAAGGAAGAAGACGGCAAGTGGCACATCATCCTGGCGATGGGGCGCACGCTGCGCCCGATGTGATGGTCTCCCTCTCCCCCCGCGGGGGAGAGGGTCGGGGAGAGGGGTAGAACCCCAAAGGGGCTCCGCCGACCAGAAATTCACCCGTGCTCGCCTCCTCTCCCTGACCCTCCGACCATTTCCTCGAACCCCGTGTCCGTTCAGAAGGTAGCGTCGCGCTCCCCACCTGCCGGAGGCCCCATGCGTCGACTTTCCGCTCTCATTTCTGCGCTCGTTTCTTTCATCGCCGCGGCCCAGGCAGCCAAGCCCGCCCCTGCTGCCGCGCCCGTGCAGACCGCCGTGCTGGTGGGCGTGGTGGCCTCGATGAATGACGAGGTGGCGAAGAAGCAGGCCGACGCGCTGGCGAGCTTCGTGGCGATCGCGGTGAAGGAGACCACCCTGCCCCGCGTGTTCCCCGACCAGGAAGCGCTCGCGCTGGCGGTGAGCAAGGGACAGGTCGACGTGGCGCTGATGGGCCCGCTGGCGTACCTGCGCCTCGACCCGAACGTGAAGACTCAGCTGCTCTTCCGCACGGTGCGCAATGGCAAGAGCACCTACCGCTCGGTGTTGTTCGCGCCACCCTCGAGCAAGCTGACCTCGTTGGAGGCGCTCAAGAAGAGCAAGACGCCGCTCAAGGTGGCGTGGGTCGAGACCTCGAGCGCCACCGGCTACGTCATCCCCAAGGCGGTGCTGCTGCAGGCGGGCATCAACCCGGCGCAGGCCTTCGAGGTGCAGGACTTCCTCGGCTCGCACGACGCGGTCTGCAAGGCGGTGCTGGAAGGAAAGTACGACGTCGGCGCCACCTTCAGCGATCCCGTGCTCAACGGCTCGAAGGTCTCCGGCTGCGTGAGCGCGCTGGGCAAGCGAGTGGACACCCTCAAGGTGGTGGCGATGTCGAGCGACGTGCCCAACGACGTGATGGTGAGCGCTCCGAAGTTCCCCCAGGGAAAGGTCGACGCCATCGTCGCCGCCGCCAGGGCCGCGAGCGCCACCGCCGACGGGAAGAAGTCGCTGCAGGCGGCGCTGCTGGCCGAGGGCGTGGCCGACGTGAAGGACGAAGACTTCGCGCCCATTCGCAAAGCGCTCGACGCCTTCGTGCCGTGAAGAGCCGCAAGGCGCGCCTCGCCCTGAAGCTCACGGCGTCGAACGCACCGTGATCGATCGCTGCACGGTCGCCTTGAACGCCCCGCCTTTTCCGTAGGCGGGATCCACCTGGCCCAGGCGCGTGCGCACCAGCGCGATGGCCACGTCACAGCTGTCGGAAGGCGTGCCGCTGGCGGCGACGAAGGGCGCGAGCGTGTGCGCGCCGCTGTCTGCGCTCAGGTCGGTATCGACGGCGGTGATGCACGCGCCGCGCGCGGAGACGTGCATCGCGTCGCCCTGCCCCGCGCCGCTCCAGCTCAGGGTGATCACCCCGGTGCGGGGGAAGGCCGCGTTCGCCGAAGGTGAGGTGAACGCGAAGGGCGGCGGCAGCGTGACCACCGACTCGGGCGCGCTGGTGTCGGCCTGCCGCGACAGCGCGATCTTCACCGTGGTGTCCGCCGCGTCTGCGTCGAAGCCGGCCTCGTACCAGGTGGCGCCGAACGCGGCCGTGCGAGACATCGCGCGCACGGTCGGTCCCACGGTGGCGGTCAGCGCGTCGCCCGAGGCGAGCTCGAGAGAGGTGAGCGAGCCCTGCCCGAGCGTCAGGGTGGCCTTCACGTTCACCCGGCCCGTGCCCGGCGCGTTCGCCTCGAGCAGCGCGTACAGGCCCGAGGTCTTGATGTCGTTGGACTTCACCGACTCGCAGGTGCAGCTGGCGGCGCAGAGCGAGCCGAACAGCGCGGCAATCCGGAGCTTCATGGGGTTTCTCCTGGGGGACGTTCACGCATGCTTTGCGAACCCGATGCCGCGGGCAGGA
>VFKJ01000461.1 GCA_009885595.1 Myxococcales bacterium
ATGGGTCCGGTCGGCGTGGGCCGGCTGCGGCTGACCGTCTCGCTCTAGATTTTGCTGCGCGGTGGGGCGGTCCGCCGCAGTCCTTGCGCGCTGGCGACGAGCGCGCCGGGGGAAACGCTTCGGCACGAAAGGCGCAGGGTGCCGGCGCGAGGACCTCGGGAGGCCTCATGACTCAGTCGGTCATGTCTGCACCATGGCTCTTGGGAGCGAGCCTGTGCTGGCCTCCGTGGACGAGGTCCTCGCCATTTCTCCTCAGCGCTTCACGCTGGAGCTCTCTCGACGAAGTCGAGCACCTGTCGAAGCGCGCGCGGGAGGCACTCAGCGGTTCGGACGAGAGGACCCACGCCGGTTACAACGGTGTCACCCATGCGCGCCCGCCCCCTCTTCAGTCTCTGCGTGATGCTCGTGCTCTCGGCGTGCCGGGAGCCCTCCGCCCCCACGAAGGCCGCGCCCGCCCTGCCCGCGCCGGTGCCGCGCGCCCCGGCGCCCCTGCCGGAGAAGCTGGGAATTCGCTTTCTCCCGATGGAAGAAGAAGACGGGGGCCTGCAGTGGTTGGCGAGCGCGCCCATCCGCTGCTCGGCGGGCGAGCACGACCTGGTCCGTTGCCTCACCATCACTCCGCTGACGTCCGACCCGCGCCTGCAGCCGGAGGGCGGCATCGCGCCCCTGGGGGTGGTCGCGGCCGACGCGGACACGGCCCACCGGCTCTGCGCGCAGCGCTTCGGCGGCCGGCTCCCCACCCCGGCGCAACGAGCGCGCCTCGGCGCGCTCTATGGGCTGTCTTCTCTGTTGGTGGTGCAGACCTCCAACCAGGCGGAGCGCTTCCGCTACCTGGAGCTGCCGGAGTGGACCGAGGTGGGGAGCTGCGACAACCCGGTCCGTCCCGGAGAAGACTGCGCGGTGTCCCCTTTCCCCAGCGAGGCCGGGGCCGAGTCGATGCGCACAGGCGAGCTGAGCTGCACCGCGCGCCGGGTGGAGGATGCCAGCGGCTTCTCCGTCATCGGCCTGGGGGAGGCTTGCCCGAGGCAGCTGGCGCTGACGGTGGACGCCGGGGTGCAGACGCTGCCCTGCCTGCTGCGCGTGCGCGGGCCGACCGCCGCCGACGCGGCCGCGCTCTACGCGCTGAGCTGCAGCGCCTTCGAAGCAGCCAGGCCCGCGGCAGACCTCGAGGTGCGCGCCGGCGCCTACCGCTGCCTCGTCCCTCCCATGGCCTTCGGGCAGGCGCCGCCGCGGTGAGCTGCTCGCTTGAAGTCACTTCGGGGCGAGAAAGCCCTCGGCCTTCAGCAGCTCGGCGGTGAGCACCGCCCCGCCCGCCGCGCCGCGCACGGTGTTGTGCGAGAGCGCCACGAAGCGCCAGTCGAACACCGCGTCGGGGCGCAGCCGCCCGATGGTGATCGCCTGGCCATGGCCCGCATCGCGATCGAGCCTCGTCTGCGGCCGGGTGTCGTCTTCGAAGTAATTGAGGAACGGCGTGGGCGCGCTGGGCAGCTTCAGCTGCTGCGGCTTGCCCGCGTACGACTTCCACGCGGCGAGGATCTCTTCGCGCGAGGGCTTCTTCTCGAACGCGACAAAGACCGCCGCCATGTGCCCATCGGACACCGGCACCCGAATGCACTGCGCGGTGATGGCCGGCGCGGTAGCGGTGACGATGCGGCCATCGCTGACGTGGCCCCAGACCTTGAGCGGTTCCTGCTCGCTCTTCTCTTCCTCGCCCTTGATGAAGGGGATCACGTTGTCGACCATCTCGGGC
>VFKJ01000590.1 GCA_009885595.1 Myxococcales bacterium
ACCAGCGAGATCATGAACGAGATCATCGCCAAGCAGCTTGGCCTCTGATCTCCCTCGCCCTGCGTAGCGGGGAGCGCCGGGTGAGGGGCCGCTTCTAGAACCGCGACTGCATCACCAGGTTGAAGCCGAGCTGGTTGGGCTGCTGGAACACCGGCTGGCTGATGAAGTCGATCGAGTCGCGGAAGGTCACGCGGTTGTTGTCGTAGTTGTAAAACACCTCTCCCAGCGCCGCGAAGTAGTCGCTGATGTCGAGCTTGAAGGTGCCCTTCACCGAGAAGATCGGCACCGGCGAGTCACCCACCGGAAGCGTGGAGGGATTGTTCACGTCGCGGAACACCTGCGTGCGCGTGCCGAGCAGCCCGGGGAGGGGGTTGTTGCCGCCCGCCTCGAGATCGGGGCTGGTGCGCGACGCGGTCGACTGCAGGCCCACCACCAGGCCGATGGTCAGGTGCTGCTCGGGGAGGAACCGATCGCCACCGATCGCCAACCACAGCTCCGGGGTCACCTTCTCGCCGTCGGAGAAGTCGGTGAAGGGAATCACGCCCGGCACATCGAACTGGATGAACGAGAGCGTGCGCATCAGGCCGATCCCGTAGAAGCGCCAGAAGTCGTACTTGAAGCGCGCCTGCAGGGCGAGGGCGGCCGCCGGCTGCAGCCGCGTGCTGGCGAAGCGCTCAGGGTTCGCCAGCGTCTGGCCCAGGTAGCTGCCCTCGAGGGTGAGCTGGTAGCTGAGGCCGCCGGGGTACTTCTCGGGGGTGAAGAAGCGCGCCGTCACGTCGGGGTCGTTCTTGTAGAGCCGCAGATCGAGCGAGGGGAGGATGGTGTCCGAGAAGAGGCTGAACTGCACCGAGCCGCCCAGCGCGTTCACCGGGGCGCGCACGCCCAGAAAGGCCAGCACCGGGTTGATGCCGCGGGTGAAGTAGCCGCCGTTCGCCTCGATGCGGAAGTTCTTCAGCACGTCGATGCCGCCGCCGACCATCACCGCGTACTGGCGCTCCTGCACCGACAGCAGGCCGTTGACCAGCAGGCCCGTCTTCGCGCCCACGAAGGCGTACCAGCGCTCGCGCGTCACCTGCAGCTTGGCGCCGGGCACCGCCACCGGCCGGCCCGTGGACGACAGGCCGCCGCCCTGGCTGTAGGTGAAGGCCGCGTCGCCCGCCCACGAGGTCTTCCACGCGTAGCCCAGCCGGAACCGATCGGCCGAGACCGGGAAGCCGGTCAGCGCGATGTCTTCCTTCGCGCCCCAGCCCGGCGGCCGGTAGTTGAGCTTCACGAAGCTGGCGTTGTCGAACAGCGAGATCGCGCCTGACGGGTTCGTCAGCACGTTCACGTTGAGCGCCGCTTCGGCCTCGAAGCCTTCGAAGAAGCTCGGGCTCCTCTTGTAGAGCGAGATGTTGGAAAGGGTCTCGAACCCGCTGAAGCGGGTGTTGAAGTTGTCGTAGAACTGCGTGTTCGCCTTGGAGGCGCCAAAGCCCGTGCCCGGCTCGCTGGGCGTGGTTTCGCCCGGCTTCACGAACACGTTGGAATTGGCGACGGCAAACGCAACGCGCGTATCGATGAAGTCGCCCGCGAACGCTGCGCTCGACACCACGGCCACGAGGGCGACAGACCTGATTACCAGCTTCACTTTTCTCTCCCGGGCCATCGACTGCGCGGCCCTCCCACTGCAGGAACAGCTCACTTCGAAATCACTGGCACGGTTGAATCGGGCGAGGGCATTCCATGCCCGGGCCGGGGTAGCAGCACAGATCGTCAGCCGCGCGCGGGATCACGATCCACCGCGGGCGGGCGGGCTGCGCCTGGCGCAGGTGCCCGATGATGTCGAACTCGGCCCCGCGCAGGTACTGGCACTGCCGGGCGCGCGTCTCGTCAGGGTCGACCTCGCTGCAGTCCGGCTCGAGCTCGGGCACCGCGTCGCGGGTGATCAGGTTGATGCGCGTGTGCGCGTTGAGGCCCACGGTGCAGGTGGCCTGCTCGTCCACCGCCTGGAAGGCGATCGCCGAGTCGGTGCCGCTGAACCCCACGCGCACGATTTGCCCGGGGGCGATGGGCAGGTCGGTCTCCGCGGCCACCACCAGGGCGCCGCCCACCTTGTAGCGCGCGGGCTTGCTGCAGGTGATGGCCACCTCGGCGCCTGCGCCGTAGCCGGTCAAGCGCACCGAGGGGTTGGGCGCCATGCCCGCGTCAGCCCCCGGCGAGAGCCGGGCCACCGCGGTCTGCATGCGCAGGGGCAGCGCGTCGTCGAGGCCCTGGGACGACGGTCCGGGCGGCGCCAGCTCGACCACGTACTGGCCGAAGCCGCGGAAGGTCGTCTGCTCACTGCAGATGATGCCGGCGTTCTTGTTGAGGCCGATCACGCAGTCGTGGTTGCACACGCGCTCGACCCGATCAGCCTCGGGCTCGGGCGCGTCGAAGCTGCAGGTCGACCACTGCCAGTCTTCGTTGGGCGGCTTGGTCTCGCAGAAGAACGGCACCGAGCCGTTCGCGTTGAAGTCGCAGTTCTCGAACTTGCGGGGGAAGCGCGCCCGGCGAATGCGCACCAGGCCCGACTCCAGGCTCTCCATCTTCATGTTGCGGCGGTTGTGGCCGCACAACGAGTCGGTGAGGAACGGCAAGGCCGCGTTGTCCTGCCCGCAGGTGCGCGCGTTCAGATCGTAGGGCCGCGCGTACTGCAGCCACTTGTTCCACTCGGCTTGCGGCAGGCGGCGCACGCGCTCGGCGGTGCTCCACGAGGGGAAGACGAGCTGGGTGGTCGAGGTGAACTCCTGCACGCCGCCCGCCAGCGTGAAGAGCAGATCACCCTCATCGAGGTTGTCGGGGAAGTTGTAGTTGTAGACGAACATCGAGGCGAAGGTGCCCGGCGAATACCCCGGGCAATCGCCGCGGCGGGTGCAGGTCTTCTCGGAGATGCCGCACTTGCCGGCGCCGCCGTCGACGCTCTCTTCCCGCCCGCCGTCAGCCTGGGCGATCCAGCAGGGCTCGGGCGGCTCGGCGGTGCGCACGGTGTTGCCGATGCCGTCGGCGAGCACTTCCTTGACCCGGCAGGCAGAGATGTCCGTGACGAAGAAGCCCGACGGATCGAGGCCGGTGACCACCATCAGCGCCTCGCGGCCATTGCGCGCGGGATCGTCCGAGCAGTTCTGCAGCAGCGTCGCGCCCGAGCTGGGGTTCTTCCCCACCGACACGAAGTTGCCGGCGAACGGCGAGCTGCGGTTGTCCAGTTCCCCGGGAAGCTGCAGGGACTGCAGCGTCTGATCGGCGAAGTAGACGATCTCGGACGTGCCCGAGGCGTAGGTGTGCGCCGAGCTCGCGGGGAGCGCGGCGGGGTCGACGGCGCCGCCGTCGTAGATGTTGCGCGGGGGCGCGTCTTCCACCCACACGCGCGCCTCTGCGTACGGGTGCGCCGCGCGCACGGTGGCCTCGATCTCGCCGAAGTTCGCCATCGCCCAGCGCGCGCGCAGATCGTTGGGCAGGTCGCCGGGCACCACCCGGAAGCTGACCGAGCCGTTGAAGTCGCGGTACGGCTCGCCATCGAGCCCCAGGGCGGTGGCCTTGATGTCGAACTCGGCCTCGCCGCGCGGAATGACGTAGCGGCAGCCCGCCTGCCCCTTGATGTCGGAGGGCACGGCGGCCTGGCTGCCGTAGAGGGCCACGCAGGGGGCCACCACCGGCAGCGGGTTGCGGTTGGTGCCGACGCGCTCGAACACGCCGAGCACCTTCACCTGGAAGCTGCTCAGCGGGCGCGGCGCGGGCCCCGGCTCGATCGGACAGCCGGCCAGCGCCAGCAGGAGCGCGGCGCAGAGAGGGCGGGTGGGCCTCATCACTTCACTCTCCTCTGAATGCGCCCGTCATCGGTGCCCACGGCGATCGGCAGCTTGGTGGGGTTCTCACAGAGGTTTCGCACGGCGCGGGTGACGTTGCCGCACAGCGGGTCGCCCATCAGCGCCTGGCGGCAGGTGCAGCGGCCCAGGGTGGGACCCTCGGGCAACACCCCCTGGCAGAAGGCCGCTTGCGCGGTGAAGTCGTCGCTGCCCGCCTGGCAGGCCCCCACGTCCTTGCGGAAGACGTCGAAGCAGCTGCAGGTCCCGCGGGGCTCGTAGAGCTTGTCCCGGAAGTCGGCGGCCTGCGCACAGAAGGTGCGCTCCTGCTGCTCGACCACCCACCGCTGGGTGTTGAGCGGGTCGCGGCTGCCACAGGGCTGGCCTTTGGCCCCCAGCACGTTGCCCGCGGCGTCCATGCGGTTCTCGAGGATCTCGTCGCAGCTGCAGAAGTTCTGCATGTAGCCCACCACCGAGTCGCGCAGCGGGATGCCGGTCTCGATGCGGGTGGTGTTGCGCTTGAGCACCAGGAAGCCCGAGCCGCCGCGCGCGATGTAGTCGTTGACCGCCACCCGGTAGGTCTCGTTCTTCTGCAGCGGCAGGCCGTTGATGGTGATCTTGGTGCCGGGGTGCGCCCAGCAGCGGCCGCCGGTGGCAGAGGTCTCGTCAGCCAGGCACTGCCAGGGCGCCCGATCGGTGCGGTCGTCGGTCGGGCAATCGCTGGCGTCGCCCTCGGGGTTGCAGGCCGTGCGCAGGAAGTTGAGCTGCACCTGCGCGCAGTCCATCGTGAAGCGCACGCCGGACACCTGGGCCTGCGAGCCGCAGCCACGCGAGGCAGAGCGCTCCGAGATGAAGTCGAAGAGCTCCTGCATCTCGCTGCCCGAGAGGAACATCACGTTGATGGTGTTCTCGAAGGGGAAGACGTTGAACATCGCTTCCTGCGTGAGCGGGCCGGCATAGAGGTTGTCGCGAATGCCCAGCGAGTTGGTCAGCGCCACCTCGGCCTCCACGCCCTGCCGGCGGCGCATCGAGTCGGCGAGGATGTTGCCCAGCGGGCTGTCGCCCCCGGTGGCGTTGTTGCGGCGCTCGATGTTGCGGGGCGCGTAGGCGAACAGCGAGGTGAGGTTCAGCTTCACGTCGAGCTCTGTGAGGTAGGGCAGCAGCAGCTGCGTGGTGTTGCGATCTTCGACCTCCTTGCAGGCCTCGACGCCCGCCTTCACCCGCGGGTCGGCCACGAACTCGCCCGGGCCCCAGAACTGCGACTTGTAGAAGTCGTGCAGGCCTTCGTTGCACCACAGCGAGTCGATGGGGAAGACGCGGTGCTCGAAGCTGACGATCTCGCCGCCTTCGCCGTCACCCTTCTGGGGCGGCATCTGGAACACCGCGTCGAGGCGCCCCAGGTACTTCGAGAACGCGCCTCCGTGGCTCAGGATCACCCTGCGCCCCGCGGGGTCGGTGAGCTGCTGAGGCGGGTTGAGCACGATGTGCAGGTGGCCGCCGAGGATGGCGTCGATGCCTTCCACTCCGGGAATGCGCACCCGCACCACCGACTTCAGATCGGCCTCGTCGCCGAACCGCTCGATCACTTCCCACGGCAAGGTGGCGCGCTCGACGAACTGCTTGGCCAGGCTCCACTCGTAGTAGGCCTCGTACCCCTCGATCAGATCCTGGTCCTCGGTGAGGCCGGCGTGGCTGGTGAGCAGGATCACGTCGACCGAGCCGCGGAGGAACTGCACGTAGTTGCGCACCGTCTCGTTCTGCTCGAGGGGGATCACCTGCAGCGAGTTGCCCTGCTCGATGATCGAGTTGAGCGAGCCGAAGTTCCCCAGCCCGATGATGCCCAGCCGCAGGCCGCCGACGTTCTTGATGGTGTAGGGCGCGGTGTAGAGCGCGGTCGCGTTGCTGTTGGCCTGGTTGTAGTCCTCCCACAGGTAGTTCGCGGCGAGCACGGGGAAGCGGGCCGCGTCGCGCGCCTGCTTGGTGAAGTTGGCGGCGCCCGAGTCGAACTCGTGGTTGCCGATCACCGCCGCGTCGAGGCCGACCAGCGAGAGGAACTTGTACTCAACCTCGCCCAGGTTGAGGTTGTAGATGGGCGCGCCCTGGAACGAGTCACCCGAGTCGAGGTGCACCACGCGATCGGCCAGCGCCCGCTCGCGCTGGATCAGCGCCGCCATGCGGGTGGCGCCGCCGAAGGGGCCAGCCTCGGGGATCATCCCGAGATCGGTGTCCGTCTTGAGCGGGTTGTAGTCGTAGGGCAGCAGCCGCGAGTGAATGTCGGACGTGTGCAGGATCGTCAGGCGCACCTGCTGACCGGCGAGGTCGATGTCATAGCCTTCCAGCGTGGGAAGGCATGACGTCTGCACCATCGCAGCGCAGACGAAGGCGGCGAGAACTGCAGACGATCCGACTCGGGAGAGATGCTTCATGACGGGTCCGGGGTCGGGGGAGGGCGGCTCAACCGTTCCGTCACATACGCGCCCCCGCGCCTCTGGTAAAGCGGTCAGAAATGTCTGACGCGCCTGTCACGGACCTCGATGTGGTGGAGGACTTCACCTCTACCGGACGGTGCGACGAAGGCTTTCTCCACGTGCGTAGATTGCGAGTGCGAAACCTGCGCGCTGATGGCTCGAAGTCGGACGTCTACCGGGTGGACGTGGTCGATCGCCCCCGGCTCGACGCGGTGGCGGTGCTGGTCTGGCGGCGCGGCGAGTCGGGCCTCGAGTTTCTCACTCGTCAGAACCTGCGACCGGCTGCGCACTTTCGAAAGGACAAGGTGCCCAACGTTCCTGATGAGCGCCCCCACTTGTTCTGCGAAGAGATCGTCGCCGGGCTGCTCGAGACCGAAGACCTGGGCCTGGCTGGCGTGCGGCATCGCGCCACCCTGGAGGTGCTCGAAGAGGCCGGCTTCCAGGTGCCGCCCGAGGCGGCGGAGTTGCTGGGGCCGCCGTTCTTCGTGGCCCCGGGGATCATCAGCGAGAAGATCTTCCTCACCGCGGTCGAGGTGACGGGGCTGCAGGCTGCGGCGCCGGAAGGCGACGGCACCCCGCTCGAAGAGGGCGGCTCCACGCGGTGGCGCCCGCGCGCGCAGCTCGAGGCCGCGCTCGCCGACGGCACCATTCAAGACGCGAAGACCGAGCTCGCCTTCCGCCGGTTCCTCGCGCGGGCGCCCTCGAGCGCGCCGGTGCCGCTCTCTTCGTCGACCTCGGTCTCGGCCTGATCCTTCAGAGCACCCGCAGGAAGGCCACCAGGTCGCTCTTCTCGGGCTCGCTGAGCTTGGTGCCCAGCACCAGGTTGAAGAACTCCACGGAGTCTTCGAGCGTGAGCAGCCGGCTGTCGTGCAGGTAGGGCGGCGAGTCCTTGAGGCCCCGCAGCGGGAAGGTCTTGATGGGCCCGTCGGCCGAGGCGAGGCGCCCTGCGATCTCCTTCTCCTTGAAGAAGCGCTGGGTCTTCAGATCGTGCATCAGGTTGTCCGTGTAGAAGGGCGCCGGGTGGCAGACCCCGCACTGGGCCTTCCCGAAGAAGAGCGCCTGGCCCCGCTGCTCGGCCTCGGTGGACTTCGAAGGGTCGAGCATCCCCACCAGGTTGAGCTTCGGCGCCGGGGGGAAGTCGAACAACTCCTGCAGCTCGCTCATGAAGTGCACCTGGCTGCCACGCTCGAGCACGGTGACGCCTTTCTTGGTGGCGATCACCGGGTCGCCGTCGAAGTACGCCGCCCGCTGCTCGAACTCGGTGAAGTCTTCCACGGTCTTGAGTGCCCGCTGCGAGCCGAACAGCCGCTGAATGTAGAGGCCGCGCAGGCTGGGGGTGTCGATGCGACGGCGGTGGTTCTGCGGGCGGATGTCGCCCGCCAGGTGGGTGGCCCCGTTGCTGTGGCCGTTGACGTGACAGTCGAGGCACGCCACCCCCTGGCTGGGCCGCTCGCTGCGCCGATCGGCGGTGGCGTTGAACTGCTGCTGCATCGTCGGCGTGAGCAGCAGCCGGAAGCCTTCCAGTTGCTTGGGGTTGAGCACGCCGTTGAAGAGCTCGTAGTAGTTCGAAAGCGTCACCAGCTGGCCCTTGGAGACGTCGCCGAGATCTGAGCGGGTGGTGAGGAAGATCGCCGGCGGGAACTCGGGGAGAAACCGCTCGGGGAGGCCGTAGTCGAGGTCGAAGCGTTTGAGGTCGCGGCCTTCTTGCGCCTTGATGCGATCGATCGACGACTTGGGGAAGAGCATGCCGCCCTCCGCGTGCTTGTCGTGCGGCAGGGGCAGGAACCCGGCGGGGAAGAGCTCCTTGTTCCTGATCTCCTCAGCCGTCATCGCCGCCAGCTCCACCCAGCCGGCGACGCCCTTGGGCAGCTTCACCCGCACCCCGCCCTGAATCGGCTTGTTCCGCCCGGCGCTGGTGAGCCCCGGCACCGGCTTGTCGGTCAGATCGTACCGTTCGCCCAGCAGCTTCTGGAACGCGGTGTTCACCGGGCCCTTGTCCTTCTCCAGGCGGGCCTTCAGGGCCTCGAAGGACTCCCGATCGTCGACCGGCGCATAGCTGTTGGGCGGA
>VFKJ01000616.1 GCA_009885595.1 Myxococcales bacterium
GAGCGGAACCGATAGCAGCGGAACGCTGCGCGAGACAGACGGAAGCGAAGCGGACGTCTGGCCGAGGTGGAGCGACCCAGAAACACGACCGCAGAACGTAGAGGGAAAAACTTCGCGGGTCAGCCTTCGACTCCGCACGGGCTCAGCGGCGGGGCGCCTTCACGGGCACCGGGGTCGGGACAGGGCGTGCACCGAGAATGAGCGTCCCGATGACGATGAGGGCACCGATGACAGGCAACACGTTCGCGAGGTCCGACATGAAGAGCACTCTAGCCACACCGTGAGACGCCGCCCAACCCCCCCCTCTCCGCACCCCACCCTGATCAGGTGAGTCGCCGCCGAGACAGGGGTATTTCAGCCAGTAAGTGACGGTGCTTCAGGGATGGTGTCAGATGAACACCCCTCTCGCTCCGAGCCCACCATGCCCCGCATCTCAGGTTGGAACGCCGCCACCCCCCGCCGCTCCGCGCCAGAGACTGCCGCCGCGCGCTTCGAGCTGGCCGGCACCCTGAAGACGGGCCTGGCCGAGGCCTCCGACGTGGTGGCGCTCCCCGGGGGCCGCTTCGCGGTGGTGGGCGACAAGAGCGACCACCTGGTGATCGTCGGCTCTGATGGCAAGCGCACCAGCCTCGAGCTGCCCGGCCTCAAGAACGGCAAGAGCCAGCTGGAAGGCGTGGCCTACGACCCCGTGCGTCATCACCTCTTCGTCTCGCGCGAAGAGTCGCGCGAGCTGCTCCGCTACGAGTGGGACGCCAACAAGAAGGACGCGCCGGTGCTGGAGAAGCGGTTCGAGCTCGACGGGCTCGAGGGCCCCGGCAACAAGGGCGTCGAGGGGCTCGCCTACATGCCCGGTGAGGTCTCTCCGACCGGCCAGCCGCAGCTGCTGCTCGCCAAGGAAGGCAAGCCGCAAGAGCTCTCGCTCATCGGGGACGGCGGCAAGGGCAAGCCGCTGGCCGTGAAGCTGGAGCGCGAGGTGCTGGCGGTGTGCCGCGACTTCTCGGCGGTGACCGTCGACCCCAGGACGGGGCACCTGTTCCTCTCCAGTGACGAGTCGGCCACCGTCGCGCAAATCAAGCTGGTGCGCGACGGTGACCAGGTGCTCGGCAAGCTGGTGCAGTCGTTCCCGTTGCGCGACGAGAAGGGCAAGCCGCTCGATCGCGTCGAGGGCCTGACCTTCAACGAGAAGGGCGACCTCTTCGTGCTCACCGAGAACAACGGCAAGCTGCACCAGCTCAACCGGAAGTAGTCGCCCGCTCCCGAAGAGCGGGCGTGCGGTGATGTGTGGCTGCACGCGCTCGACACACTGATCAGCCCGGCCTTCCCCAAGGCACCTGCGTTGCACGACTGCGACGCATGACCTGGGACACCATCGTGATCGGAAGTGGGCCTGGCGGGTTGACGGCAGCGGTTGCGCTCGCGCGCGCCGGACAACGGGTGCTCGTGCTCGAGCAACACGCGCTTCCCGGCGGCTGGTCGCACAGCTTCACCCTGCAGGGCTACCGCTTCAGTCCCGGCGTGCACTACCTCGGCGCCCTCGGAGAGGGCGGGGCGCTGCGCCGCATCTACGAGGGCCTGGGGGTGGCGGGCGATCTCGAGTTCTGCGAGCTCAACCCCGACGGGTTCGATCACTACCTCATCGGCGGCACGCGCTTCGATCAGCCGCGCGGCCTCGAGGCGTGGCAGGAGCGGCTCTACGCGGCGTTTCCCCACGAGCGCGAAGGCATTGCGCGCTACTTCTCGACCATCCAGGCGCTGGTGAAGGATCTCCAGGGCGCCGATACGCTCTTGCGTTTTCCGCAGGTCCTGCGCCTGCCGTGGAAGGCGCCCGAGCTGTTGCGTTGGGGCTTTCGCACCTTGCAGGCGTTGCTGGACGACTGTGTGCGAGATCCACTGCTGCGCGCGGTGCTCGCCGCGCAGTGCGGGAACCACGGGCTGGCGCCTTCGCGGGTGTCGCTGCCGATTCACGCCTCGATGTCGGCGCACTACTTCGACGGCGGCTTCTACCCGCGCGGCGGCGCCAAGCGCATTCCGCGCGCCTTCATCAAGGCGCTGCAGAAGCGGGGCGGGCAGATCCGCGTGGGGACCCGCGTCGAGGAGATTCTGGTGGAGGGGGGCCGCGCGGTCGGCGTGCGCACGAGCCAGGGTGAGCGCATCACGGCTCACGACGTCGTGTGCAACGCCGATCCCGCGGTGGTGTTCGGCAAGCTGTTGCCCGCGAAGTACTGCCGCGCGGGCGTGCGCAAGGCCAGTCGCATGAAGTACTCGGTGAGCGCGATCTCGCTGTTCTGCGCGGTGGAGATGGACCTCGAGGCGATGGGCTACGACTCGGGCAACTACTGGTGGTACCGCAACAGCGATCTCGACGGCATCTACCAGCAGATGGAAGACAGCCCGCCGGGCGCTGAGATCGACGCGCTCTTCCTGGCCATCACCTCGCTCAAGGATCGCGGCCACGCGCCCGCCGGGCACCACACCCTCGAGCTGTTCACCTTCCTGCCGTGGGACTCGTTCGCGCGCTGGGCGGGGACTGGGCTGGGCGCGCGCGGCCCCTCGTACGACGCCTTCAAGCGCGACCTGGGAGATCGGGTGCTGGCGGCCGCGGAGAACGTCATTCCCGGCATCCGCAGGAACCTGCGCTTCCTCGAGATCGGCACCCCGCTCACCAACGACCACTACTGTGAGACGCACCAGGGGGCGCTCTACGGCACCTCGAAGACGCCGTGGCAGCTGGGCCCGTTCTCGTTCGATCAACGAGGGCCGGTGCCAGGCCTGTCGTTCTGTGGCGCGAGCACGCTCAGCCACGGCGTGGCCGGCGCGTCGTTGTCGGGCCTGATGGCCGCGGCGCCCATCCTCGGGTACGAGCACTACGAGCAGTGCCTGGGCCCCAGCGAGCCGAAGCTGCGCATCGTGCCGGCCGAGTCAGCGCCTGAGCGCGCGTTTCAAGAGCTGGCTCAGGCGCAGTGACGTCGTACCTGGCGCACCGAGGCCGAAGCGCTCAGAGCGCGCGCTCGTACATGCGCCACTTCTTGTAGACGGTGGCGTTCATGCGCTCGATGCCGCGGTTGATCTGGCTGTTGTCCTCGAGCGTCCAGGAGAGCTCGCCGCCGCTGTAGCCGGCCGCCGAGCCGCGCTTGCTGATCTCCTCGTAGAGCACCGCCGCCAGCGCGCCGTACTTTCGCGAGGCGCGGTACTCGTCCTTGATGCCCAGCAGGATGAGGCGAGCATTCTTGGGGCGGTTGAACTTGAGCCGCCACAGCAGCTTGATCAGGTTGATCGGGTTTCTCATCAGCTCACCCTTGAAGTCGCGGATGAGCTCGTTGATGTCTGGAATGGCGAAGAGGATCGCCGCCGGCTTCCCATCGACCTCGGCCACGTAGGTCAGCTGCGTGTCGATGAAGAGCTTGTACTCGTTGGCGATGACCTCCAGCTCCATGTTGGTGAAGGGCGTGAAGTTCCAGTTGTTCTTCCAGGCCTCGTTGTAGACCTCCTGGATGATCGAGGCGTCGCGACGGATCTCCTTGAGGTCCATCAGGCGGATCTTCACGTTGGGCAGGTCGCGGGTCTTCTTGGCGACGCGCGAGGTGAGATCGTCGATCGGCGTGCCGGCGGTGTACCACCAGCCCAGCAGGTCCTTCGCCTTCTGGTACCCCGAGTCCTGAATGAGCTTGTCCATGAACGGGCGGTTCCAGGTGGTGCCGATCATCGACGGCTTGTCGAAGCCCTCGATCAACACCCCGGCCTCGCCCTTGGAGTCGAGCGTGAACGGCCCGCGCATGCGCACGCGGCCCTTCTGGCGCGCCCACTCTTCCGCCACCGCGAAGAGCGCCTTCGACACCGCGACGTCGTCGATGCACTCGTAGAAGCCGAAGAACGCCGTCTTCGGATCTTCCGGCCACCGCTTGTCGAAGTCGTGATCGACCTGCGCGCTGATGCGGCCGACCGGCTTGCCGTCCTTGAACGCAGTCCACGCCTCGAGCTCGCCGTGGGCGAGGAAGACGCTCTTCTTCGGGTCGAGCTGCTTGCGGTAGTCGTCGAGCAGCGGCGGCACCCAGTTCTTCTCCTGGTCCAGCCCGATGGACCACGGCACGTGCAGGAAGACTTCCTGGTCCTTCTTGGTGCGAACCGGGCGGACGTCGATGACAGGCGCGTTCATGGGCCACGCCTACTGCCCACGCCCTCGTTTGGAAACGACGAATCGCGTTGGCGGGGTAGGGTGCCCAAGGTGGCTGCTTCAGGGCTCTCAGCGCTGTGCGTGGAGTGCGGGCTGTGCTGCGACGGCTCGTTGTTCCGCTTTCTGCCGGTGGAGCCCCAGCACGCGCCCAGGCATCACGCGCTCTCGCTGCCGGTGGTGACGCAGTCGGGGCGGCTGGCGATGCCGCTGCCGTGCGCGAAGCTCGAGGCGCGGTGCTGCAGCGTGTACCAGGCGCGGCCTCCCGGGTGCCGCGCGTTCGTCTGTCACCTCGGCAGCCGCCTGGAGAAGAATGAGGTCGGCTTCCCCGCGGCGCTGGGGCTGGTGAGAGAGGCGCAGCGGCTCATCGAGGTGCTGCGGGGGGCGTGGCCGGGGCCTGAGCCGGTGGTGCAGCGCGCGACGGCCGCGAAGCACGCGCCTCCGAGTGAGCAGGCGTTGGAGGCGCTGCGCGACGTGCACGCGTGGCTCGACGCGCACCTGCATTGGCCGGAGTAAGGGTCAGCCCGCCAGCACCATCGCCCACAACGACTCGGGCAAGAGGAACGTGAGGTACACGTTGCCCAGACGGATCTCGGTGTGATCAGCCAGGGGCACGCGCTGGCGTGGTCCCAGCTCGCCGCCCGCCACCCAGGTGCCGTTCTTGCTGTCGGCGTCGGTCAACGCCCACACCTTCGTGCGCTCGTCCTGCTGCAGCCACGCGTGAAAGCGGCTCACCGAAGCGTCGTCGAGCTCGATGTCGTTCCCACCCACCCGGCCCA
>VFKJ01000482.1 GCA_009885595.1 Myxococcales bacterium
ATCGACAACGAGAGCTGAGGTGGTGACTGGGCGGCGGCCCTCGGAGTCGGCGCGCCAGCCAGGCCCATGCTCCGCAGCATCACCTCGGCAGTGGCCCGGTTGGTGACGATGGCGCGCACCACCCGGCGGCCGCACCGCGCCCCCGCTGACCCAGGCGCAGGGATTCTAACTGGGGTGAGAAGGACTTGATCAGCGCCAGCGCTGCGGCGGCCTCGCGCCCGCGGCAACAGCGAACATTTTTCCTGCCAGTCCCCCATAACAGGCAGCGCGCGCGTGGACGGTCGGGCGGAGGATTCCCTGGGGCCCCATGACGACGACGCACTGGTTCATCCTGGTCGGCTGCCTGATGTTGGCGCGCGGCCTGGCGACGACGAGCCTGTCCCGGCTGCCCTTCACCTCGAGCATCATCTACCTCGGCGTCGGCTTGTTGCTCGGGCCGATGGCGCTCAACATCTTCGCCTTCAACGCCCGCGAGCAGTCGCACCTGCTGGAGACCCTCACGGAGATCGCCGTGCTGATCTCCCTCTTCTCCGCGGGCGTGAAGATGCCCGTGCCCTTGACGCGCAAGCGCTGGGCGCCCGCGGTTCGCCTCGCCTGGGTGTCGATGACCTTGAGCGTGGGCCTCGTGGCCGGGTTCACGTACGTCGTGCTGGGGTTGCCGTTGGGCGTGGGCGTGTTGCTCGGGGCCATTCTCGCGCCGACCGACCCGGTGCTCGCCACTGACGTTCAATTACGCACCGCAGATGACCGCGACCAACTGCGCTTCACGCTCACCTGTGAGGCAGGCATGAACGACGGCTCGGCCTTCCCCTTCGTGATGCTGGGGTTGGGGTTGCTGGGCGCGCACGAGCTGGGTGACTTCGGTTGGCGATGGGTGCTGGTTGATGTGCTCTGGGCGACGCTCGCGGCGATCTCCATCGGCGTGCTGGGGGGCGCAGGGCTCGCCCGGCTGGGGTGGCTGCTGCGCGGCCGGGCGCCCAAACACGAGGTGCTGGATGATCTCGTCGCGCTCGGCCTCATCGCGGTCGTGTACGGGCTGAGCGTGGCGTTCAAGGCCTGGGGCTTTCTGGCGGTGTTCTTCGCGGGCGTCGCGTTGCGGCAGACCGAGCTGGTCCTGTCCGGCGCGCACAAAGATCGACAGGGGCTGCTCGTGGCCGAGGCAGACCGGCCCGGCGTGCCGCTCACCGTCAGCGCGGAGTCGCTCGTCTTCAAGGAACACCTCGAGCGCCTGTCCGAGCTGACGCTCGTGCTGCTGCTCGGCGGCATGGTCTCGACGCATGACTGGACCTTGCGCACCGTGGGCACCGCGCTCTTCCTGTTCATCGTGGTGAGGCCGGTGAGCGTGATGCTCGGGCTCCTGGGCTCCGACACGTCGCTTCGGGTGCGAAGCATCACGGGCTGGTTCGGCGTCAGGGGGATCGGGTCGGTGTACTACCTGATGTACGCCATGAATCACGGCCTGCCCCGCGAGCTGGACCATGAGCTGATTCAGATCACCATCGTGGTGGTGATGCTCTCGATCGTCATCCACGGCACGAGCGTCAAGCCGATGCTCGATCGGTTCTGGCGACGCAGAGTCAAGGCGCCCGGCAGTCTCACCCAGCGGCCCTGAGCTGAGCGAAGCGCGGCCTCCCCAGCTGCTCGCGCCTCAGCTTCCTGGAAGCGCCGTGAGCCACCCCAGCTTCGCGCCGAGCGTGAGGATGCTGGCGCCGACGAAGAAATAGGTGACCGGCAACGCCACCAGCGGCGCGAGGTGTGCCATCAACCCGGCCTTCTCGCGCTCGGCGCCAAGCTGCTCGCGCACCATGAGGTAGGGCGCGAACGTCATCGCCCAGTAGTTCGACATCACGTAGGGCAGGAACGCGAGCATGAGCGGGTTGGCGAGGAAGTACGCCTGCCCGTCGCCGAGCGCCTGACCCAG
>VFKJ01000232.1 GCA_009885595.1 Myxococcales bacterium
ATCGACCGACACGTGACGCCCTCCATCGCTGCTGCCCGCGCCGGTGACGGAGAGCTCCAGCAGGTGCCACACCCCCACCCTCAACCCCGCGTCACCATCGAGCTGCGAATAGCCGGCGTCCGCCCCGAAGCCTCCGAGGGACAAGCCCAGGTCCGAACGCACCTTCACGTCGATGAGCGAGGGGCTGGCCCCGGACGCGTTGGTGAGCTGCGCGATGATGGGCGAGCCCATCGAGTTGGTGGTCACCACCTTCACCCAGCTGCGGGCGTGGAAGTCGCCAAACACCGGTGCACCGTCGTCGAAGAGGGCGGTGTCCGCCGCGTCGCCGTTGGAAGACTCCGCGTCCACCAACCGCAGGCCGAAGTTCCCCCGATGCGCCGCGGCCGCCACGGCGAGCAAACTCGACTGCGCGTACGGCTTGATCAACATGTTGAAGCACCCCGGGGGCAGCTCGGTTTCCAGGGTGGTGCCGCTCTCGAGGTCGCAGGTGAGCGCGTCTTCGCGCACCCGCACCGTCGCCACCGCGCTGGTGAAGCCCGTGGCGCTCGCCGTCCAACTCGCCACCCCGGGCCGCCCCGCGCGCAGGTACACCGGGGGGCTCAGTGCGTTTCCCGGGGTGATGCTCACCGTCACGCTCGGGCCCCAGCTGGCAAAGGGCTCCGGCGCGGAGGCCACCTGGCCGCCCAGGGGCGCGGTCACCAGCACCGCCAGGTTCCCCGAGGTGTGCGCGGTCCCGTCGGCGGCCCGGCGCTCGAAGGTCACCCCGCCGGTCCGTCCCGCCAGGCGCAGCTCGGCTGGCACCCCGAAGACGACCAGCGACTGGGCCCTCGCGTCGAGCGCCACCAGCGACACGAAGAGCGCCCCGGTCGCGCGCGAAAACACCAGCGCACCTTAACGGGTTTCGACGAAAGAGAAGCTTCGAGCGCGGCCTCGGCCTCGAAGGCAGGGCTGAGCAAGCAGGGGGTGAAGTTCTAACCTGCACTCAGGGCCTGGCTCAGGTGTCATGCAGCCATGAAGCCTGTCCCGCTCTGCCTGGCCCTGCTGCTCGCTGCCTGCACCCCGCCCGCGCCTCCCTGCGGCCCGACCAACTGCAACGGCTGCTGCGACGCGACTGGCCAATGCCAGGGCGGCTCGGTGACCAACGCCTGCGGCCAGTTCGGCAACGCCTGCAACAGCTGCGGCCCTGGCCAGACCTGCTCGCTGGGCGCGTGCGTGACGCAGACCACCTGCCGTCCCACCACGTGCGCGGCGCTGCAGAAGAACTGCGGCCAGGTGTCCGACGGCTGCGGAGGAACGCTCGCCTGCGGCACCTGCGCCGGCGCGGAGACCTGCGGCGGCACCGGCCTCGCGAACGTGTGCGGCCCCGGCACCTGCATGCCCGCGACCTGCATGTCGGCGGGCGCTGACTGCGGCACGCTCTCCGACGGTTGCGCGGCGCAGCTCAACTGCGGCGGCTGTCCTTCCGGCTCGTTCTGCAACGGCGCGAACGAGTGCGGAGGCTGCATGCCCACCACCTGCGCGGCCCTGCAGAAGAACTGTGGCGCCGTCGCCGATGGCTGCGGCGGAATGCTCAGCTGCGGCACCTGCGGCGGCTCTGACACCTGCGGAGGAGGGGGCACCCAGAACGTCTGCGGCACCGGCGCCTGCGTGCCCACCACCTGCGCCGCGCAGCAGAAGAACTGCGGCTCCGTCCCCGACACCTGCGGCAACATGCTGGCCTGCGGCACCTGCGCGGGCTTCGCCACCTGCGGCGGCAGCGGCACCGCGAACGTCTGCGGCGCGGCCTGCACCTCGAGCTGCCCCACCGGCTTCACCTGCGACGCGATGGGCGTGTGCGTGGGCGGCTCGCTCACGGGGCTGGTGCTCAACGAGGTCGGCTACACCGTGTCAGGCACCATTCAGGTCAACGGCGCGGCGCCGACGTACTCCGTGCCCACCTACTGCACGACCACCGGCAACCAGCAGGACGCGGTCGCCCAGCTCCGCTTCATCGAGTCGAGCAAGGGCTACAACGCGGTGGCGTACGTGCGCTGCAACTCGAGCTTCGGCTTCAGCACGCTCTTGCCCGCCGGGACCTACGAGGTGCGCCTCGAAGCTTCGACGTACAGCGCCAACGCGGGCATCAACCTGCTGCCCGTCTCGTACCAGGTGAACGCCGCGCTGGTGGTCACCGGAAACACCACCGTGGTCCTCAACGAAGTCGGCCACGCGGTGTCGGGCACGATTCAGGTCAACGGCGCCGCGCCGACGTACGCGGTGCCGACCTACTGCACCACCACCGGCAACACGCAGGACGCCATCGCGCAGATCCGCTTCATCGAGTCGCGCAAGGGCTACGACGCGCTCGCGTACGTGCGGTGCAACTCGAGCTTCGCCTTCAACACCCTGCTGCCCCCGGGCACGTGGGAGGTGCGGGTGGAGAGCTCGACCTACTCCGCGAACTCCGGCATCAACCTGCTGCCCGTCTCGTACCAGGCGAACCCAGCGCTGGTGATCGCCGCGCCCGTTTCCGGGCTGGTGCTCAACGAGGTCGGTCACGCGGTCTCGGGCACGATTCAGGTCAACGGCGCGGCGCCGACGTACGCGGTGCCGACGTACTGCACGACCACCGGCAACACGCAGGACGCGATCGCCCAGCTCCGCTTCACCGATTCCACGCGCGGCTACAACGCGCTGGCGTACGTGCGCTGCAACGCGAACTTCGGCTGGAGCACGCTGCTGCCGCCGGGCACCTACGAGGTGCGGCTGGAGAGCTCCACGTACAGCGCGAACGCAGGGATCAACCTGATGCCGGTCTCGTACCAGGTGAACGCGGGGCTCACGGTGTCAGGACCGCTGACCAACCAGGTGATGAACGAGGTGGGCCACGCGGTGTCCGGGACGATTCAGGTCAACGGCGCGGCGCCCACGTACGCAGTGCCGACCTACTGCACCACCACCGGCAACACGCAGGACGCGATCGCCCAGGTGCGTTTCAGGGAGATGACGAAGGGCTACGACGCGCTGGCCTCCGTGCGGTGCAACGCGAACTTCGGCTTCAGCACCATCCTTCCACCGGGCACGTGGGAGGTGCGGGTGGAGAGCTCGACGTACTCCGCGAACGCCGGCATCAACCTGTTGCCCGTCTCGTACCAGGCCAACCCAGCGCTGGTGATCGCCGCGCCCGTTTCCGGGCTGGTGCTCAACGAGCTCGGCCACGCCATCTCGGGCACGATTCAGGTCAACGGCGCGGCGCCCACCTACGCGGTGCCCACGTACTGCACCACCACCGGCAACACCCAGGACGCGATCGCGCAGCTGCGCTTCACCGACTCGACGCGCGGGTATTCCGCGATCACGTACGTGCGCTGCAACTCGAACTTCGGGTGGAGCACGCTGTTGCCGCAGGGCACCTACGAAGTCCGGCTGGAGAGCTCGACCTACAGCGCGAACGCGGGGATCAACCTGTTGCCGGTCTCGTATCAGGTGAACGCGGCGCTGGCGGTGTCGGGACCTTCGAGCAACCTGGTGTTCAACGAGGTGGGCCGGGCGATCTCCGGGACGATCCAGGTGAACGGCGCGCCGCCTACCTTCTCGGTGCCGACGTACTGCACCACCACCGGGAACACGCAGGACGCGATCGCGCAGGTCCGCTTCCTCGAGGCGAGCAAGGGCTACAACGCGCTCGCCTACGTGCGCTGCAACTCGAACTTCGGCTTCAGCACGCTGCTGCCTCCCGGCGCGTGGGAGCTGCGCCTCGAGACCTCGACCTACAGCGCGAACTCGGGGATCAACCTGATGCCGGTCTCGTATCAGGCGATCACGCGGCTCCAGGTGCCGTGAGCTTGCGCCCGCCGGGGCCGGCTTCATGCAGCGCCTCTGCCCTGATCAACCGAGCCGCCGATAGTGAACGAGGAAGGCGCTTCGGGCGAGCGTGGTGTCTTGCGGATCTACGACGGTGCACGCGTCGAGCAGGCCCCTCTCTTCGCGGCAAGAACGCTCGAGGCACGTGGTCCCTTCTCTGACGGAGCGGGGGGCGGGGGCGCTCTCCCGAGCGCGTACTGGACCATTACCAAGGTGTACTGGTCCAGTACGTCACTGGGAGCGAGGCCCCGACAGGGTCGGCGTGAGACATTTCTCGACCGACTTCTCAGCAGGCTCCTCGCGATCGGCGCGCGTCACCATCACATCGCTTCGCTCACCACGGACCATCTCAGCGGGGACGCTCGCGCGGTGCGCGCACCTCCATCGTCAGCGGCGTCCTCGCCGCATCAGCGCGAGCAGCAACACCACCACAGCTCCTTCCAGGGAAGTGCATCCGCAGCCCGTGGTGATGGGACCAGGATCGACGCCCGCATCAACTGAGCCGCCGCCGGTCGCAGTGCTGCCGCCTCCGCCGCCGGTCGCCACGCCACCCCCGCCACCGCC
>VFKJ01000597.1 GCA_009885595.1 Myxococcales bacterium
CAAGTTCGCGCACGGGCCGCGGAACGTCGCCATCACCTTGTTCTACGCCAAGACCACCGACTCGGTCTGGGTGCTGGTCTCGCAGGCCGCGCTGCCCTGAACCGCACTCCGCCGTTGATCGTCGCGCGCGATGGGCGGACCATGCGCCCCATGTCGCTCCTCTTCCTGCTCGTCTTCCACCAGGCCGCCCCCTGCCCGGTGGCCCCGGCCCACTCGCTCGAAGCCTTGCAGCAGGCGGCGGAGCGCGACCGCGAGCTCGTCACCGCCGTCGATCGCGCGCTCACCTGCCGCCAGGGCGGAACCGACTGCGCCGCCGAGGTGGGGCAGTGCACCGCCACCCTGAAGACCGCCGCCGAGACCGAGCGCACCCTCGACGAGGGGCCGTACCTGCTCGATCTCGAGACGCCCTACCGCGGGGAGTCCTTCGCCCCGAGCCGCATCTGGGTGCCCGCCACCCCCGTGCAGGCGACGCGCTGTCCCGCCTCGCTGCTGGCGCTGCGCGAGCTCCTGCGCCAGGCCACCGAGCAGCAGACCCGCCGCGCGGCGCTCTCGCGCGAGTACGTCTCCTATGTCGCGTGGGCGCAGGCCGCTTCCGCGCGCTGCGCCACCGGGCCCGCGCTCTCCGCGAAGGACCTGCAGGCCCGCTCCGCCAGCGCCGCCATCATCAACGCCGAGCGCGAACGCCAGCTCGCCGCCGAGGCGCGCAGCCTGAGCGCCGCCGCCGAGACCGCGCGCATCACCGCCGAGAGCTGGGCGAAGGAGCAGAAGACCACCGCTGATCAAGCGCGCGCCCGCGCCGACGCCGCCAAGCAGGAGCAGCTCTCCGCCGAGGAGACCGGCCGCCGGGAGCGCGAGGCCGCCGCCGCCGCCACCCGCGCTGCCGAGGCCGCGGACAAGGCCCGGGCCGCCGCCGAGCTGGAAGCCGCCCGCACCCGGGAACAGGCCGCCGCTTCCCGCAAGCTCGCCGCCGACGCCGCGAAGCGCCAGCTCTCCGCCGAGGAGCGCAGCGCCCGCGAGCAGGCCGCCAACGAAGACGCCAACAAGGCCGCCGCCGCCGCCCTGAAGGCCGCTGAAGCCGCCGAGGCCGAGGCGCTGCGACAGAAGGAGCAGGCCCAGGCCGCGCGCCGCCTCGCCACCGACGCGACCGAAGCGAAGAAGGCCGCCGAGCTGGTCGCCATCCGCGAGAAGGACGCCGCCGAGGCCGCCACCCGCACCGCGGAAGAAGCCGTGCGCGCGAAGGAACGCGCCGAGCAGCAGGCCGCCGCCGACTCCGCCCGCGCCGCCGCCGCGCTCGAGGCCACCGAGGCCGCCGTGGCGCAGCAGCGCACCGCCGAGGCCGCCGCTCGAAAGGCGCGCGAGTCCTCCGAGGCCGCGCAGCGCCAGCTGGCCGAAGCGCGCCAGGGCCAGACCTCCGCGCAGGAGCAGGCGCGGGTAGAGACCGCCGCCGCCCAGGCCGCGAAGCAGGCCGCCGACGAGGCCACCGCCAGCAGGGTGCAGGCCCAGGCCGCCGCCGCCCAGGCCGAGACCACCCGCCAGCAGATGGAGGCGCTCTTGAAGCAGGAGCAGGAGGCCGCGCAGGAAGCGAGCCGCCGCACCGAAGACGCCGCGCGCGGAAAGCTCACCGCGCAGCAGCGGCTGCAGCGTGAGAAGACCATCGCCGACGCCGCCAGGAAGGCCGCGGAAGAAGCGGCCGCCGCGCAGAAATCAGTCGAGGCGCGCGCCGAGGCCGAGGCCACTGCCGCCCGCGAGGCCCAGCGCCTCGCGCAGGAAGCCAAGCAGGCGCAGCTCTCCGCCCAGGAGCGCGCGGAGAAGGAGAAGGCCGCCGCGCAGTCCGCCCGCCAGGCGATGGAGGCCTCGGTGCTGGCCAGGCAGGCCGCCGAGGAGCAGGTGCAGAAGCAGCGCGCCTCCACCGAGGCCAACCAGCGCCTCACCGAAGAGGCCGCGCTCAAGAAGCTCAGCGCCGAAGCGCGGGCGAAGAAGGAGCAGGAGTCCGCCGCCGAAGCGCAGGCGAAGGCCGAGGCCGCCACCCGCGCGCGGCAAGCCGCCGAGGCGCAGCTCGCGCAAGAGCAGGGCCGCGCCAAGGCCGCCCGCGAAGCCGCCGAGGCGTCGGAAGCGCAGAGCAAGCAGGCGCAGGACCGCTACCAGCAGCAGAAGGCCGCCGCCGAGCTGGCCGAGCGCAAGGCCCGGGACGCGAAGCAGCAGGCCGTGCGCGACGCCGAGGCGCGCGAGCAGCAACAGAGCGCCGATGCCCGCGCCGCCGAGGACCGCAAGCTCGTCGACGCGCGCGAGGCGAAGAAGGCCGGGCAGCGCAAGCAGAAGGCCGCGTTGATCGCCGACGCCGAGGCCCAGTACCAGCAGGCCCTGGAGCGGGCGAACCGGGCGCGCGACGCGGCCGCGGCGTCCGTGCAGAAGAACCCGGGCGGCGCGGCGGAGCTGGTGAAGCAGGCCACCGAGGCGCAGACCGCCCTGGAAGCGACCGACCGCGCGCGGGTCGAGGCCCGGCTCACCGCCGACGCCATCTACGTCGACGACAGCGACGAGCGCTCCCAGGCGTCGGTGGGCGTGGCCGCGGGCGCGGGCTACCTGCGCCTGGCCGAGGGAAACCAGCTGGGCGCGGCCGGCGGCGCCGCCTTCGGCCTGCAGGCTCTGGCGCACGTGGGCTTCTGGAGCACCGCGCCCGCCCGCGGCCTCGCCAACGGCTTCGAGCTGCGCGTGCTGGGGCGGCTGTGGGGCTCGGCCGCGCTCGCCCCCGTCTTCAACGTCGAGGGCCTGCTCACCGCGCGCTACTTCTTCGGCTTCTTCGGCTTCGGCCTCGCGGGCGACCTCCGCTTCATCGACTGGACGACCCCCGGCCAGCCCGCGCAGAACAAGCTGCTGATGGGCGTGGGCCCCTCGGTGTCGATCGCCTTCATCGACAACCGGCGCATGCGGCTGCTGGCGGGCGTGCACTGGACGCCCTTCATCTCTTCCGACTGGGGGCGGCTGACCGGCGACGTGGAGTTCAGCTGGAAGCTGCTCACCCTCTCGGTGGTCGCGGGCCGCGCCTCTGACGGGCCGCTGGAAGCCCAGCGCGGGGGGTTCTTCGTGGGCGCCTTCGCGGGCATCCGCGCGGCCTGGTGAATTCGCAGTGTGACTGCAAAGAGGTCGGGGTAGACGCGCCCTCGCCTCTGCTGCGAGAACCGCAGGGTGAACGAACCGCAGGCGACCCTCCACGACCCCGACGACACCGATGCCGGGAGCGGCGGCGGTGGCGGCAAGCCGCTGCGCCTGCTGGTCTTCTCCGGCGAGACGCTCACCACCCACCCGCTGCTGCCGGGCAGTCACCTCCTCATCGGCCGCGCCGCGGACTGCCAGATCCAGGTCGACGTGCCCGCGCTGTCCCGCAAGCACGCCGAGATTCGCGGCGGCCCGCCGATGACCATCGAGGACCTCGGCAGCGCCAACGGCACCCGGCTGCGCGGAGACAAGCTGGCCGAAGGGGTGCGCACGCGCCTGCGCCTGGGTGACGCCATCGAGGTGGGGCCGCTCACCATCGTGGTGCAGCGCGACAAGAGCCAGGTCGACGTGCGCCCCCGCCGCCTGTGGACGCACGGCTACTTCGAGGGCCGGCTGGAAGAGGAGTGCGCCCGCGCCGAGACCTCGGGCGTGGTGTTCACCGTGCTGCGCCTCAAGCTGCAGGGCACCTCGTCGCCGCAGTTCGTCCAGGAGACGCTGGCGGCGCTGCTCGCGCCCACCGACGTGGTCGCCTCTTACGGGCCCGGCGAATACGAGGTGCTGATGTCGGGCGGAAACCCGGCGCCCCTGATGGAGCGGCTCTCGGCCGCGCTCAACCAGCGGCAGGCGCACGTGTTGATCGGCGCCGCCACCTTCGGCAAGGACGGCCGCGACCCCGACGCGCTCTTCTACGAAGCCAACCGGCAGGTGGAGCGGGCGAGCGCGAGCACCACCCCGCGCGCGTCCGGGGCGATGCCGGTCAAGGGCGTGGTGGTGGACGACCCGCAGATGCGGGCGCTGCACGCGCTGGTGAAGAAGGTCGCCGCGGGGGACATCTCGGTGCTGCTGCTGGGCGAGACCGGGGTGGGCAAGGAAGTCTTCGCCGAGGCCATCCACTCCTCCTCGCCGCGCGCGGGCAAGCCCTTCCAGAAGTTCAACTGCGCCTCGTTCACCGAGACGTTGCTGGAGAGCGAGCTGTTCGGCCACGAGAAGGGCGCGTTCACCGGCGCGGTGAAGGCGAAGGTGGGCCTCATCGAGAGCGCGAACGGGGGCAGCGTGCTGCTGGACGAGGTCGGCGAGATGCCGCTCTCGACCCAGGTGAAGCTGCTGCGGGTGCTCGAGGCGAAGGAAGTGATGCGGGTGGGCGACGTGAAGGCGCGGCCCATCGACGTGCGCTTCATCGCGGCCACGCACCGCGACCTCGAGGCGCAGGTGGCGAAGGGGAACTTCCGGCAAGACCTCTTCTTCCGCCTCAACGGCATCTCGCTGGTGATTCCGCCGCTGCGCGAGCGCACCGCCGAGCTGGAGAGCCTGGCGCGGCACTTCATCGGGCGCGCCGCCAAGCAGTTCGGCAAGAGCCCGGAGCCGACCCTGACGCCCGAGGCGCTCGCGCTCTTGCAGGGCTACGGGTGGCCGGGAAACCTGCGCGAGCTGCGCAACATGCTCGAGCGCGCGGTGCTGCTGGCGAGCGATCGCTTCATCGGGCCGGACGATCTCCCGCTGGACAAGCTGACCGCGACGCCGTTGATCCGTCCGCCCAGTGAGCCGCCGTCCGTCGCGCCCGACGTGGAAGGCGAGCGCGCCCGGGTCATCGCCGCGCTCGATCAACACGGCGGCAACCAGACGCTCGCCGCCCGCGCGCTGGGCATCTCCCGGCGCACCATGCTCAATCGCCTCGACGCCTACGCCATTCCGAGGCCGCGCAAGGGCAAGTAACTTGTCTCCCTCTCCCCCGCGGGGGAGAGG
>VFKJ01000743.1 GCA_009885595.1 Myxococcales bacterium
CTCAGTGCACGGGCGGGGGCAGTGAAGAGCTCCTCCGCAGCGCCAGGAAGAGCGCGAGCAGCAGCAGGTACGCCACCGGCACCGCGACCAGCACGCCCACGCCGCACGCGAGCGCGCCCAGGAACACCAGCACGCCCGCGATGAAGGAATAGCCCAGCGTGCGCAGCCGCTGACCGTTGCCCAGGTCCCAGGCGCGCTTGAGCGCCTCGACCGCGTTGCACCGGCCGACGATCAGCTCGGGGGTGGCGAACAGGGTGATGGGGAGCACGAAGATCAACGCCACCAGGTAGAGCAGGAAGGCGCCGAAGAAGAGCGCCAGCACCTGCCCGCTGAAGAGATTCTCCGGGCGGAAGTGATCGAGCCGCCGCCAGTCGGCGCCGACCAGCTTGAGCCCGATGACGCCCACCAGGCCGAAGTAGACGAAGGTCGGCACGGTGATGAAGAAGAACATCGCCACGTGCAACAGCACGTAGTGCGGCAGCACCTCGAGTTGGCTGAACATGCGCCCGACGTCGGCCTTCTTGCCCACCAGCACGTCCAGCAGCACGCGGTAGAGCCCCACCAACGCGATGCCCTGCACCACCAGGTTGACGCCCACGCTCACCACCTGGCTGATGAGCAGGTTGAGCCCGAAGCCGCTCAGGTTCCGCAGCGGGTTCGCCGGGTCCACCTTGAGGCCCAGGATCGAGTCGATGATGCTGGTGAGGATGTTGCTGACCAGCGCGCCACCGAAGACGAACACGAAGAAGACGAGCACGGCGACCACGCACATCGCGGCCTCGGCCTGAAAGCGATCCGTCGCGTAGCTCCAGAGCGTGCCCACATCGGCGTTGGCGTCGTAGGGAAAGCCGATGGGGTTCAGCTGCCGGCAGGTAGGGCACTGGGGCTCGCTGCCGTGCTCGGCGCAGCCGGCGCACATGAAGTTGCCGCAGCGAGCGCACACGAAGTTCGCGCTCACGCCGGCATGAAGGGCACACTGGGCACCACCAAACTGAGCTCCACCCGAACCAGGTTGCATGAGCGCCAAACTACCCGACGAGAAACCCAGCGAGGCGGAATTGAGGCTCGCGTGGCGGCGGGCGGCCACCGAGACCCGCGCGGTGCTGCGCCAGGCGGACGCTGCGTGGGCCCGCCACTCGTGCCCGGGCAGCGCGGAGTGCTGCCAGCTCGCGGTGACGAAGCGCCCCCCGTGGCTGTGGCCCAGCGAGTGGAAGGTGCTGGAGGAGCGGCTGGCGCGCGATCGCCGCCCGGTGCCGCCTCAGCGCGGTGACGGGGCGTGTCCCCTGCTCGACGCAGAGGGGAAACGGTGCACCGTGTACGAAGACCGGCCGCTGGGGTGCCGGACGTTCTTCTGCGCGCGGATCGTGGGGCCCTCGAAGCTGCCGGCCGAGGAGACGAACGCGCTGCTGGAGCGGCTGAAGGCGCTCAACCTCGAGGCGGATGACGAGGCGGCGCCTCGGAGCATCACTGCCTGGTTTTCCCCTCACCCCGACCCTCTCCCCCGCGGGGGCGAGGGAGCTACTCGACGATGAAGGTCGGGTCGCAGGCGTACTGGGTGCAACCGAACACCCCACCCGTCCACGAGATGAGCGAGTAGCCGTCGGCACACTCGGGCACCATCGCGATGCACGAGCCGCCGCCGCCACAGCCGGCGGGCACCACGCAGCGGTTCTCGTTGCGGGTGAAGAGGTTGACCTTGCCTTCGGGGCACTGCGCCAGGGCGTAGCGCGGGCAGGACTGGGTCATGTCGGGGAGGTGAACGAAGACCTGGCTGGCGTCGAGCACCTTCTCCCGGCCGACGCCGACCTGGGCGCCGTCGACGAAGCGGCCGGCGACGAGCGCGTCTTTCTGGATGACGCGGCCGGTGAGCCAGTTCTGATCAACCCGGGTCAACGACGCGCGGGTGACGTCGAGATCGTGGTGGAGGATCTTCGTGGTGCCGTGCAGCTTGCTCGCGCGCAGCGACGGGCACGGGGCGGCGAAGCACTGAACGTCGAAGCTCTGCACCCGGTAGAAGGCGTCGGCGGGCTCGGTGAACCTCACGCCGGGCATCCCGCGCCACGCGCTCGTCACCATGAAGGCGCGCGTGCGGAACCGCGGCTCGGCCGGGCCCAGCTTGCCGAAGAGCACCACTTCGAAATCGGGGGCCGAGGTGACGTCGTCCTGATCTTCCGGCATCAACAGATCGGAGCGGCTGAAGTCGAGGCCGCTGACGTACTGCTCGTTGAGCGTGGCGCGGTTGACGTCGTGCGCCCAGTAGCCGCCGCACAACGGAGCCATGCAGCGGCGCATGTCCCGGCGCAGCACCACGTAGCTCCGGGCCGACGAGCCCAGCTCACCCTCCGCCGCCAGGAGATCGTCGCCCACGTCGTTGAGCTCGGCGTTGCTCACGCCGCAGCCCGCCAGCAGCACTCCAAGAAGCAGTGTCGTTCGCATGGTGGGTGCAGGTAGCTCAATGTAGGCAGATTGTCTACGCCGCCAGTTCCTTTCGGCTCGGCTACGAGGAGCACGCCATGCCGCTCGTCGTTCGCCGCGTGAAAGTGCAGGACCTGTCGATCCTCGAGTCGCTCGAAGGCGAGAGCGCCCGCAGCTTTCCCTCGCGCAAGCGGTGGATGGAGAGCTACCGCAGCCTGCTCGAGCGCGCGCTGACCGAAGAGCCCGAAGGGTTGCTGGTGGCGGACTTCGAGGGGCGGGCGATCGGGGCGGCGATCGCGCGGGTGCGTGGAACGCACCCGGTGACGGGCCAGGAGCACGGCCGCCTGGAGGCGCTCACGGTGGCCCCGGCGTGGCGGGCGCACGGCATTCGCGAGCGGCTGATCAAAGAGGCCGAGGCGTACCTCAAGTCGCGCGGCTGCCGGTTGATGGTCACCACCCTGCGCACGGACGCGGGCGCGGAAGGTGACCTCTACAAGTCGACGGGCTTCAAGGTCGCCGCCTGGGAGCTCGAGCGCGCGCTGTAGTGCGCTTGAGTGAGGCCCTCCGTCTCGTCGATGATCTTCCGGAGGATAACTCCCGGGTGGGTCGGTGCCCTCCACGTCGCCAGCGCGGCTCTCGACGCGGGCGCCAGCCGGTGATCAGGCAGACTGGGACTCGGTCAGATCATTTGCGCAGGGCCATACCGGGAGCCCGTAGTAATAAGGGGCTCACACCATCCCACCCGAACGCCTGTCTCAACCGCTCGCCTCTGTCTCCATGCCCTCGACGGAATGTTTCTGGCGCTCAGGGCTCGTCGCCCGGGGCCCAGGCCAGCTGCACTCCCGCCTGGAGCGTGTCGACCTGCCTCGCGTAGCCGACGTCGCTGCCCGCCAGGCCGTA
>VFKJ01000200.1 GCA_009885595.1 Myxococcales bacterium
AGAGGCGCCTCGACTCCGCTCGGCGTGAACGGAACCAGCCCAATCCGTTCAGCCCGAGCGGAGTCGAGGGCCGTACTTGTTCCCGGCGACCACGGCACCCGCACGCAGTTGCTCGAGCAGCTCGACACCACCTTCGTGGTCGAAGCGGCGGCAGGGACGGGCAAGACCACCGTGCTGGTCGAGCGCATCGTGATGATGGTGCGCAAGGGCCGCGCGCGCCTCAGCGAGATCATCTCGGTCACCTTCACCGAGAAGGCCGCCGGCGAGATGAAGCTGCGCCTGCGCACCCGCCTCGAGCGCGCCCGCGAAGAGGTCACCTCGGAGACCGAGCGCGCGCTGCTCACCACCGCGCTCGAGGAGCTCGAGGTCGCCCGCATCGGCACCATCCACGGCCTCTGCGCCGATCTGCTGCGCGAGTACCCCGTCGAGGCTGGAGTGGACCCGCTCTTCGAGGTCGCGGCTGAAGGTGACGCCGACGCGCTGCTCTCCGCTGCCTTCCATCGCCGCTTCCAGGAACTGCTGCAGACCCAGCCCGAGGGCGTGCGCCGGGCGCTCCGCCGTCGGCAGCGCGGGCTCGACGCCGAACCGCCGCGCAAGGCGCTTTTGTCGGCAGTGGCCTCGCTCGTCGAGCACCGCGACTTCGCCGCGCCCTGGCGCCGTGATCCCTTCAGCCGTGAGGCGGCGATCGACGCCCTGCTGCCGCTGCTGGAGACGCTCGCCGCCCGCCTCCCCCAGGTCAGGCTCAAGCGCGATCGCAGCGAGTTCCTCGAGACCATCGAGCTCGTTCGCCGCTTCCTCGAGGACCTCGCCCACCGCGAGTCCGTCTCGCCGCGCGACTACGACGGCCTCGAGGCGCAGCTCAAGGAACTGGGCGCCAACAAGTTCCCCTGGACCTCCAAGCCGTGGGGCCTCGCGTTCTTTGGCGGGGCGACCGAGGCGCTGGTGGTGGCCGAGCGCGACGCGGTGTGGAACGCGCTCAAGAACTTCAATCGACTCGCCGACGCGGATCTCGCCGCCCGCCTGCACGACGAGCTGCGGCCGATCGTCGAGGGCTACGAGGTGGAGAAGTCCCGCCGCGGCGTGCTCGACTTCGTCGACCTGCTGCTGCTCACCAGGAACCTGCTGCAGGGCCATCGCTCGGTGCGCGAGTCGCTGCAGGATCGCTTCAAGCGCGTCTTCGTCGACGAGTTCCAGGACACCGATCCCCTGCAGAGCGAGATCGTGCTGCTGCTCGCCTCGGACGATCCCGCGGTCAGCGCGCCGTTCGACACCCGCTCCGTGCCCGGCAAGCTCTTCGTGGTCGGCGATCCGAAGCAGAGCATCTACCGGTTCCGCCGCGCCGACATTCTCCTGTACGAGCGCGTCAAGCAGCACCTGCTCGCGAACGGCGCCGAGGTCGTCTACCTCTCCACCAGCTTCCGCAGCACCCCGGGCATCCAGGCCGCGGTGAACGCCGCCTTCGCGCCGGTGATGACCGGGCTTCACCAGGCCACCTACGTGCCGCTGGGCGAATGGCGCGAGCCCAACCGCGAGCAGCCGTCGGTGATCGCGCTCCCGGCGCCGCGGCCGCTCAATGAGAAGGGCCGCGTCACCAAGGACGCCATCGAGACCAGCCTCCCCGAGGCGGTGGGCGCCTTCATCGACTGGCTGGTGAACAAGAGCAGCTGGACCGTCGAGGAAGAGGGGCAGCGGGTGAAGGTGCAGGCCCGCCACGTGTGCATCCTCTTCAAGCGGCTGCGGCGGTGGGGCGGGGTGGACGTGCCGCGGCCGTACGCGCAGGCGCTCGAGGCCCGCCGGGTACCCCACGTGCTGGTCGGCGGTCGCTCGTTTCATCAACGCGAAGAGGTGATGGCGCTGCGCACCGCGCTGTTCGCGATCGACAGGCCCGACGACGAGTACTCGGTCTACGCCACGCTGCGTGGGCCGTTCTTCGCGTTCACCGACGAGCAGCTGTTCGCCTTCAAGCACGAGCAGGGGAAGTTGAACCCGCTGCGCCCGTTTGACCTGGGCCCCCCGCTCACCCCGAGCGAAGTCGAGGGGTCAGACCCCCCGCTCAGCGAGAACGCCAGGGAGGTGGTGGACGCGCTCGCGCTCCTCAAGGAGCTGCACCGCAATCGCAACCGCCGCCCCGTGTCCGCCACCGTGCACGAGCTGCTCGAGCTCACCCGCGCCCACGCCGGAGTGGCGTTCTGGACCGCGGGGGCCCAGTCGCTGGCCAACGTGCTGCAGCTGGCCGAGGTGTCGCGCCGCCACGAGCGCCGCGCGAGCTCGTTCCGCGACGTGGTGGAGGCGCTGCAGGAAGAGGCCGACGACGGCGAGGCCCCCGAGGCGCCCATCGTCGAGGAAGGCACCGAGGGCGTGCGCATGATGACCGTGCACGCCGCCAAGGGCCTCGAGTTCCCCGTGGTGATCCTCGCCGAGCCCACCGCGAACGCCTCGCGCCCCGAGCCCTCGCACTGGGTCGATCCGGATCGCGGGCTGTGGGTGCACTCGCTGGCCAACTGCGTGCCGGTGGAGCTGCGCGATCACGAACAGGAGGTGCTCGCGCGCGATCAAGAAGAGGCGGTGCGCCTCACCTACGTCGCCGCCACCCGCGCCCGCGACGTGCTGGTCGTGCCCACCTGCAGCGAGCGGCAGTGGAAGGACACCTGGACCGAGGTGCTCTACCCGGCGCTGTATCCGCAGCTCGGGTTCGAGCACGAGCCGAAGCCCGCGCCCGGGTGTCCTCCGTTCGGCCGAGACTCGATCCTCGATCGCGACGGCATGGTGCCCAACGAGGTGCCGCTCCCCGGGCTGCACAAGGCCGCCACCCTGAAGAACGGCGTGGTGTGGTGGGACCCGCGCACCCTCGAGCTCACCCGCGAGGAGCGCACCGGCCTCGAGGCCGCCGACGCCCTGCAGGAAGACGAGCTCGAGGGCCCGAAGAGCGTCGCGGCGTTCGAGCGCTGGAGAGAGGACCGCGCCACCGCCATCGCCACGGGCTCGGTGCCTTCAGCGCGCGTCACCGTGGCGCGCGAGCTGCCGCCCGTGCGCGTGATCGGCACCATCCAGGTCGAGGAGACTGGCGTCGACCGCAAGGGCAGGGCGGCGGGGCGACGCTTCGGAGAGCTCGTGCACGCGTGCCTGGCGGTGGTGCCGCTGACGGCGACCGCGGAGCAGGTGGAGCGGATCGTCTCGGTGATGGGCCGCACCCTGCAGGCTTCGCCGCGCGAAATGAAGGGCGCGGTGGCGGCGGTGGTGGCGGCGCTCGAACATCCCAGCGTGAGCGCGGCGCGGGGGTCGACCGACGTGCGGCGCGAGGTCTGTCTGGTCGATCACCTCGAGGATGGAACCATCGTCGAGGGGGCGATCGATCTCGCGTACGAGCTCGACGGCGCGTGGCGCATCGTCGAGTTCAAGACCGATGAGTCGATCGAAGAAGCTCGCCCGCAGTACGAAGCCCAGACTCAGGCGTACGTGCGGGCGATCGGGGCTGCGACGGGCAAGCCGGCGAGAGGCGTGATTCTGAGGGTGTGACGACCCCTCTCCCCGACCCTCTCCCCTGGGGGGGGAGAGGGAGGAATCAGGGCGCGCGCTCGTACTGCACGGCGACCTTGGTGCCGCTGATGACCAGCCCGCTCACCGAGCAGGCGGGGTTGGTGTTCGGGCACCCCATCGCGCCCACACAGTTGCTCGACGAGTTGAGCGCCCCCGTCCCCTTGAAGGTGAGGGCGCGCTCGAAGGTCAGCTCGGCGTGAGTGGTGATGGTGGTGACCACGGTGTTGCCGCTGATCGGCAGGGTGTTGGTGTTCTTGCGCACCAGGTCGCTGCTGAAGGTCCACCCCTTCTCGACCTTCTTGCCGGTGAAGATGCCGCCCACCGTCACGTCGGGCGCGGAGCCCATCTCGATCATCAGCGGCGCCGACTCCACCTGGAGGAAGGCGGTGTTCTCCGGCCCGTCCCAGATCTGCACGGTCATCGCAGTCGGAGGGGCGGTGGTGATCACCTGCCCCGGCTGCATCATGCTCGAGTAGCAGCTGTCCGGCAGGCTGAAGTAGTCCACCAGCAGCTGGTACACCTCGGGCGTGGTGCCGCCGCAGCCGCTCAGCACCAACGCCAGCACCAATGATGACTTCCGCATGATCGCTCCTCCGTGGGGTTGAGGGCGGGAGCGTGGGGCGGGGGCGACCCTCTGTCAAAAGATTCAGTCGCGTCAAGACGTCGGGGGCCACGTGGCCGACTTCCCTCGGGCAGATGCGCCCAGTCCCTGCGAAGGTGCGCGCATGGCCCGTCCCCCCAAGTCGAAGAAGCCCGTGGTCGCCGAGAGCGCCGAGCCGTCGACGGATCTCGCGCCGGTGGTGGGGAAGAACCTGAAGCGCCTGCGCACTGAGCGAGGGCTGTCGTTGGAGAAGCTGGCGCAGTCGTCGGGCGTGTCGCGGGCGATGCTGGGCCAGGTGGAGCTCGGCCAGAGCGCGCCGACGATCAACGTGCTGTGGAAGATGGCGCGGGCGCTCGACGTTCCGTTCTCGGCGTTGATCACCAGCAGCGCGAGCAGCGGCGCGAAGGTGCTGCGCAGCGAGGCGGCCAAGCGCCTGATGTCGAGCGATGGATCGTTCCAATCACGGGCGCTGTTTCCGTTCGATGAGCCGCGGCGGGTCGAGTTCTACGAGCTCAAGCTCGCGCCCAGGGGCTCGGAGAAGGCCGAGGCGCACGCCCCGGGGACGACGGAGAACCTGGTGGTGGCGCGCGGGGCGGTGCAGATCGTGATCGGCGCGGAGACGCACGAGCTCGAGGCCGGCGATGCGATCTTGTTCGAGGCGGATCAGCCGCACGTGTATCGGAACTCGGGCAGCAGCGAGGCGGTGCTGTACCTGGTGATGACCTACGCGGAACAGGTCGGCTGAGTCCCCTCTCCTCCTGCGGAGGAGAGGGTCAGGGAGAGGAGGCGAGCACGGGTCTGATGCTCGCGTGCGGAGCCCCTCTTCCTTCTTCCCCTCTCCCCGACCCTCTCCCCCGCGGGGGAGAGGGAGACAGGTCAGCGAGGCGCCAGCCACGGCGGCGGCGAGACGATCTTCTCTCCTCCGCGCACGTGCTCAGGCACCGAGTCCC
>VFKJ01000388.1 GCA_009885595.1 Myxococcales bacterium
GTGCGCAGCGAGCGGGACGACGCAGAGGACCACGAAGAGGCGGAGCACCAGCGCAGGTCTACCATGTGGCCTTCGCGGGCTGCATCACGGAGAAGCCGCCCTCGAGCAGGGGCGCAACGAAGTGCAAAGGAGCGTCATTCGACCGCCGGCCGGTAACCTTCGCCGCGCGTTTCTTCAGGGCTGATCGTGAGCCCGACCACCCTCCTGTTGACCTACCTCTCGATCGCCCTGGTCGCGTTCGTGGTCCTCGTGGGCGGGTTCGTGCTCGGTCATGATTTCCACGCCGGCCACGGCTTTCACGCAGAGGGCGACGGGGCGGGGAGCGTGTTCTCGACCCGGGTGCTTGGCACGTTCGCCCTCGGGCTCGGAGCGGCGGGCGCGATCGCGACCCTCGGCGGCCTCTCCGGCAGCGCGGCGCTGGCCAGCGGGCTTTTCGGCGGGAGCGTCCTCGGGGGCACCGTCTGGGTGTTCCTGTACTTCCTCTCCAGCCAACAGGGATCGATGCTGGTCGCCACCAGCGAGCTCGTCGGGCGCCTCGGCGTGGTGGTCACCGCCATCGGCCGGAACGCCGCCGGCGAGGTAGGCGTCAGCCGGGGCGAGAGCCTGGCCACCTTCCTCGCGCGCGCTCACTCAGGCAGCGCCATCGCCAGGGGCCAGAGCGTCCGGGTGGTGCGGGTGGCGGGCAGCCTGCTCTTCGTCGAAGAGGCTTCGCCCTTCTGCACCGAGCCCGTGGATTCAAACCGTCGTTGACCCAAGGAGATCACATGGACGCACTTCAGTTGGTGAAGCTCGACGCAGGGGGAGGGTTGTTGGTGCCGGGCCTGATCGCGCTGGTGGCGCTGGGCTTCGTCGCCGTCATCGCGGCGATGGCGGGCCGCTACCGGAAGTTCGCGCCCAACGAGGTCGGCATCTTCTACGGCCGGAAGTACCTGAGCGCCGACGGCTCGACGCGTGGCTTCCGCCTCGTCGCGGGCGGAGGGTCGATGCTCTGGCCCGTGGTCGAGCACCTCCAGGTGATGAACACCGCAGCCTTCCAGACCGTCATCGACGAGAAGGCCATTCCCAACAAGGACAACGTGAAGATCAACGTCCGGGGGGTCGCGACCTGCAAGATCGCGGGCGCACCGGAGGACCTGAACAACGCCGCGATGAGTTTCCTGGGCAAGAGGGACGATCAGATCGAAGAGTTCGTGTGCAACATCTTGATGGGCCACCTCAGGTCCATCATCGGCAAGCTGGGCATCGACGAGATCCTGCGCCAGCGCGACGCCTTCAACCGCATGGTCGTCGAGGAGTCCGCCGAGGAACTGCGCCGGCTCGGGATCCAGGTCATCACCCTCGTCATCCAGGACGTCAGCGACGCCCATGGCTACATCGACGCGCTCGGGAAGCAGGCCGTCGCGGAGGCGATCCGCGACGCGGACATCAAGGTGGCGCAGGCGAAGGCGCAGACGCAGAAGCTGGTCAGCGAAGCCAACCGCGAGGCCGCGGTCGTCACCGCCGACAACGACGTCCAGACGGCCGAGGCGCAGCGGGACCGCGACGTGAAGAAGGCGCAGTTCAAGGTGGCGGCTGACTCCGAGCTGGCGCGGGCCAACCAGGCGCTGGCGATCGCGACCGCCGAGCAGGAGAAGATGTTGCGGACCCGGGAGGCCGAGCGCGACGCCGCCGCGGCCGAGGCCCAGATCAACGTCCAGACGCAGCTGGCAGCCCGCGTGGAGCAGGAGCTCATCGCCAACGTGGTCAAGCCAGCCGAGGCCGAGTGTCGGCGGCTGGTCATCGGCGCCGAGGCCGCCAAGCAGAAGACGGTCATCGACGCCCAGGCCTTCCAGCAGGCCGCGATGCTGCACGCCGACGCCGACAAGGCGGTCACGGTCAGGCGCGCGGAGGCCGAGCGCGACGCCGCGACGCTGAGCGGCGAAGGGGAGGCTGCCAGGAACAAGGCGGTCCTCCTCGCTGCGGCCGAGGGTGACGCGGCGAAGGTGCGACAGTCGCTGCTCGCCCGCGCCGAGGGCGAGGCCGCACTCAAGGGCCAGGTGCTCGAGGCCGAAGCGGAAGGCACGAGGAAGCTCGCCGCTGCGCTGGCAGAGCTGACCGATTCGGCGCGGCTGATCCTGGTGCTCGACCGTCTGCCTGGGTTGCTCGACGTGGGGGGCGACGCGGCAGCGAAGGTCGCGACTGCCATCTTCTCGAGCGTCGCGGCGCCCCTGGGGCAGATCGACGAGCTTCGGATCATCGACGTCGGGGGGAGCGGCCGCGGCCTGGATCAGATGAGCACCATCGTGCCGAACACGGTGTTCAAGGTGCTCGCGGGGTTCAAGGCGCAGGGCATCGACCTCCAGGGGCTCCTGGGCAAGCTGGGCATCAGCGCCGACGAGGTGATGAGGCTGGTGGGTGACTCGCCGGCCGTGACGGCCCAGGCGCCGATGGCGCTCGCCAAGCCGGAGCCCACGGCATGAGCACGCTGGTGCGAGCCGAGGAGATCCTCGTCTACGACGCCGACGTCGATCCGTCGTGCGAGGCCATCGTCGTCCAGTGCAGCGACCCGCGGCTCCAGCGCGCCTTCCGCGAGTTCACCGCCACCGAGCTCGGCCTGGGAGCGGGCGACTTCATGCCGCTGGTGGTCAGCGGAGGCGCGAGCGTGCTCGCCCATCCGCAGCGCCTGCCCAAGGAGTTCAAGTTCATGCGCGATCGCCTCGAGTTCTACCGGGCGATGATGCCCTCGCTCAGGCGGGTCGTCCTCATCACGCACGAGGGTTGCCGCTACTCGCGCGCGCTGAAGAAGCGCGTGGTCGGCGCACGCGACGCTCCCCGGGAGGAAACCGGGCACGAGGATCTGAAGGTGGTGGGAGCCGCGCTGGCCTCGACGTTGGCGCGCCTCGAGCTCACCCCGGAGCTCTATTACGCGCGGTTCATCGGGCCCGGCGGCGCCCGGGTCTCGTTCGAGCGGGTCGTCTGAGGTGGGTCTGATGCAGGACCTGGTCGCCTTCGCGCTGCTGTCGCGGAGTTGCTGCGTGCGGGGTCGACGCACCGCTGGAATCCGGCCGATCCGGACCGGGCCCCTCAAAAGAAATGTCAGGCCGTCCGCGTAGAGAGGGTTGATGGACGAACTCGCAGACCCGAAGGAAGAGAAGCTCTATCGCCGCGTCGCCGGGAGTCTGGGAAGAAGAGGAAGAAAGAACCGCTCAAGCTCGGCAACAGCCCGGAGCCTCTCCTTTCGGTTCAGCGCCATGAAGTGGGCCTTGATGAGGGTACCGTGTACAAGTCCATGGCCACCCACGGCCGCGTTCGTGAGGAGCTCGCGCGATGTCCGATCACCGGGTGGCCCACAGCGTCGCGCAGATGGTCGTCACGCTTGCGGACCGCGGGGAGGTGTCCGTGGCCGAGCTCTGCGAGGGCCTTCCCATCGACGAGCGCACCCTTCGCCGCCAGCTGGGCGGCCTCGAGTGGGAGATCTTCGTCGAGCTGATCGAGCGCCTGGAGGCCCGCCTCGGGCGTGCACGCCTGGTGGGGCAGACCGCGGTGGTGCCGAACATCTCCTTCATCGGCCGCCGCCTTCTCGGCCGCTTCGTCAGCTCGCGCACGCTCCTTCGCTTCGTCTGCCGGGTGCTGGGTCCGTCGATGTACCCGATGTACGCGACGACCTATGACGAGGAGCCGCAGGACGACGGGACCCTCGTGGCGCACCTCACCCTTCGGCTCGCGGACGGCCTGCGCGGCTGCCGCACCGTCTTCGACTTGAACGGGGTCGGGACCGCCGCCGTGCCCCTGTTCATCGACGAGGCGCCGCTCCCCCTGCGCACGGTGACCACCGCCCGAGGCGGGGAGTACTGGTTCACGCTGAAGGGCTGACGCCCGGCGGCGCAGGCCCCTGCGCGCGACCCAGGCGCGGGGATGGGGCAGCTCCGAACTGGTCAGTTCTTCCGGAGTGCCGCGAGGAAGGTGCGCACCGCACGAGGCTGATCAGGATCCGCTGCGTGCGCGGAAAACGTCTCGATGTCGAGCGTCGGGAAGAGCGCGCTCTTGCTGCGCTTTGCGTAGCCGCCGCGTGGCTTGCGGACGTGAATCGTGAGCCGGTCATTCTCCCAGAACCAGACCTCAGGCACCTCGAGACGGTCGTACACCTCAAGCTTGTCAATGCCACCCGAGGTCCAGCTCACCTCGATAGCGAGGTCGGGTCGACCGGGCCACTCAGCGCGACCCACGACGTAGCACTCGTCAGGCTCCGCCCCCGCCTTGCTGCTCTTCTTCTTCAACGTCGTCGAACCCCACGACGAGAGATCGATCTCCTCGAACGTCGCCCACAGCTCAAGCAGCCGACCAATGCGCGACTTGATGCCTTCACGCATGTGGGACGGGCTCATGATCTCCAGCACGCCATCGAGGTAGGTGATGCGGTTGCCGCGGCGCTCACTTCGAAGCTCCAGGAAGCGCTGGAAGTCGTCCCAGTCGAAGTCGAAGAAGATGCGCTGGTCGATGGTGTCGTGAGCAGGCTGAAGCACGAGCCCACTCTACCCGGAGATCGCGCCGCCAGCACGCCGCCGCGCCTCCTCCACCGCCGGCTCCGCGATCACGCCTTCATTTGAGCGAGCAGGAATGATTCCGATCGCTTGGCGCGATCGGCGGCCCTCTCTGCCTCTGAGGGTGAGACAGCGACCACCCCGAAGTTGAGTGAGCAGGGCGAGCCAAAGAGATCTTACAGGTCGTGCATGATCAGTGAGCTGGCTTGCGAGCGGGGTCTCGAGCGTTCACAATCTGCCCGTGCTGACCGCCGAACAGATCGCTCCCAAGCAGGCCGTACCCATCCTGCGAACCACCTATCACCAGCTCGGCGAACTGGGCGTGTACGCGGGGCGACGGGTTCAACTCGTCTACGGAACCGTCATCGACATGAGCCCCATGGGAACGCCGCACGCGAACGCCATTCGCATGCTGAATCGGTACTTCGTTACGCACACGGCCCCAGACCTCGACGTCATGGTGCAGCTCCCCATCGCGGCTGCTGACGACTCCGAGCCAGAGCCTGATTTTGCCTTCATCCCCCAGCTCAAGGGGGCCACGGAGGACCATCCCTCCACCGCGCTTCTCGTGGTGGAGGTCGCGGACTCGAGCCTCAAGCTGGACCTTGGCCCCAAGTCCTCTCTCTATGCGGAGTGTCGCGTGCCCGAGTACTGGGTGGTCGACCTCAAGGCGCGCTCGACGGTGGTGCACCGGGTGCCTCGGCGTGGCAAGTACACCAGCGTCCGGCGCGTGGCGTGGTCGGCCGTCCTGACGTCGACAGCGGTGGCTGGACTTTCGATCAAGCTGACCGACATCCTCTAAGAAGTGTCTGCGCGCGCCAGGCGCCTATGGCGATCATGAACGCGTCACCGACGCGAGCAGCCCTTTGGGCGCCGGGGGTGGACTTCGCGGGCCGCATCAGGGAGAAGCCCCGTCCCGTGACTCCCCCCAGCACGTCGAGTCGCGAGTTCCACGTCTTCTTTCAGTCACTGGGCCTGAACGTCGAGCTGCACGTCGACGCCACCGCCGAGCTGTTCGAGACGGTGGATCAGCTCATCGCCTGGTACGCCGACCCTGCGCGCGCCGCCGAAGCGAAGGTCTTCGCGCTGACCAAAGACGCCCCCGCGCCCCGTGACGTGCTCGCCGGCTGGGTGGGACGCGCGCTGCCCCAGGGCCTCGAGGACTACGCGTTGATCAGCTACGCGGCCGATCTGCTGTTCATCGCGGGCGAGCACGGCGCCTCGGGCTCCGCCCTGCAGCTGCTCGCCCTCGAGTCGGAAGACGCCTCGCTCTACCTCTTGCGGCCGCAGAGCCACCGCAAGCAGGTCGGCAATGAAGGCTGGCTGCCCTCGACGATGAACTCGCCCGACACCGAGGCGGCGCTCAGCGGCATCTTCCGCTTCGAGGGCTGCACGCCGGCGTTCGCGGAGCACGCGAAGGACTGCGACGCCTGCCTGGCAGCCCTGGAGGCCTGGGACTCCGAGCACGGCCTGCCGGAGGGCTTCGAGCGGTTCCACCGGGTGCCGGTGCGCGTGCGCAAGCCGGTCCTCGACGAGGGGCCGGTACAGGAAGGCGTGGCCATCTTCATTCCCCGCCCGCCCGAGCAGCCGCCCAGGCCGTGGTGGAAGTTCTGGGGCTGAGGCTTCAGCGCCGCAGCAGGGTGGGCGCGCCGCAGATCTCCGCGGGCAGCGCGAAGCGCTTCGGCCCCTCGGCGATCTTCGCGGCGAGCTGGGGATCTCCGGTCTGCTGCAGCAGCTGCGTGAGCAGGCCGCGGGCGAGGCCCAGGCCCTCGGGCCAGTCGCGCCAATCAGAGGAGAGCGACTGCTCGAGCGCGGCGCGCGCCTCCACCACCTTGCCCTCGAGCAGGCGCGCCCGGCCCA
>VFKJ01000346.1 GCA_009885595.1 Myxococcales bacterium
GCTCTCCATCGGAGCGAGGGTTGCGTCCCAAGAGCGCTCGGTCTATTTTTTTGTAGAAGAGGAACCATGTCCGAAACGCAAATCTCCGCTTTCATCTCTGAGGCCACCAAGCTCCAGGTGGAGCGCTACGCAAACGCCCACGGCATCAAGAAGGGCCACCTCATCGAGGAGGCGCTGCTTCATCATCTGCAGGCCTTGCGAGAGCTGCCCGCAGACATTGTGATCCCCCCTCGCCTCGTCCTGACGCCAAAGTCGTTCGCGCAAGCGCGCAAGCTCGTCAAGAAGCCGCGCAAGCCAAACAAGACAATGCGTGATCTCATGGCTGGCAAGCCCGTCCCCAACGAGCCCGCTGACTGGTGACGGTCAGGGTTCGGCGCCTCGAGGAGGCGGACGATCGCTCTGGGTTCCGGTCGGGCAACCCAGACCTCGATCGGTTCTTCATCCGCTACGCGGGCCAGAACCAATTCCGGCATCATGTCGGCACCACCTACGTGGCCGTTGATGCTGACGATCGGATCCTTGGTTTTGCGACAGTGGCCGCAGCGGAAATCTCACCAGCCGCTCTGCCGTCATCAAAGAGAAGGAAGCTCCCCAATTACTCTCTGCCAGCCCTGCGCCTGGCTCGGCTCGCGGTCGACGAGCGCGCACGAAGATCGGGTGTGGGCAGACTTCTCTTTCAGTCGATAGTCAGCCTCACCCGCCAACTGGCGGACAGCGTGGGTTGCATCGGAGTGATCGTCGACGCCAAACCAGAGGCGGTGGCGTTCTACGAATCGCTCGACTTCGTCCTGCTCGAGACGATTTCCGGGCAACTGGGGGATCGACCAGGACCTGTGGCCATGTTCTTCGAGTTGCCTCGAGCATCGAAGAAGACACTCTGAGCGATTCCCTCCAGCGCAGCTGAACTCATAGCCAGGTTCGGCGGCGGCTGCCGCTCCGCTCGATTCGGCCCGCGGGAAGTAATAGAAGCGGCTCGCCAGTCCCCTCCAGGAGAACGCCCATGCAGAAGCCCGCCAACCCGCCTTCGTTCAGCGCGAAGAGCTACGCCTTCACCGAGTACGTCAGCATCAAGAACTGGATCGGCGGCAACTGGCGCGAAGGCGCCACCGGCAAGTGGCTCGACATCGAGAACCCGCGCCACGGCAAGGCGATGGGCAAGATGACGCTGTCCACCGCGAAGGACGTGGAGGCCGCGGTCGAGGCCGGCAAGAAGGCGTTCCCCGCGTGGCGCGCCACCCCGATGCGCGAGCGCGCGCAGGTGCTCTACCGCCTCAAGGCGCTGATGGAGCGCGACCTCGACGAGCTGTGCTGGCTCGTCAGCCACGAGAACGGAAAGACGTACGCCGAGGGCAAGGGCGACGTGGAGAAGGGCATCGAGTGCGTGGAGTTCGCCGCCTCGCTGCACATGATGGCCGACGGCGGCCAGCTCGACGTCAGCCGTGGCGTGAACTGCCGGGTGACGCACGAGCCGCTGGGCGTGGTGGCCGGCATCGTGCCCTTCAACTTCCCCGTGATGGTGCCGCTGTGGATGGCGCCCAACGCGATCGTGGCGGGCAACGCGTTCATCCTGAAGCCGTCCGAGGTGGTGCCGTACGGCGCGATGAAGCTGGCCTCGCTGTGGCAGGAAGCCGGGCTCCCCGACGGCATCTTCCAGGTCGTCAACGGCCAGCGCGAGACCGTCGAGGCGATCGTCGATCACCCGGAAATCAAGGCGGTCGGCTTCGTCGGGTCCACCAAGGTCGCGCAGATTCTGTACGCGCGCGGCGCGGCGGTGGGCAAGCGCATGCTCTGCCTGGGCTCGGCGAAGAACCACGTGGTGGTGGTGCCTGATGCCGACGTCGCCCTCTCCTCGTCGAACATCGTGGCCAGCAGCTACGGCTGCGCCGGTCAGCGCTGCATGGCGAGTTCCTTGATGGTCGCGGTCGGTGACGTGCAGAAGATCATCGACGGCATCGCGGACCACGTGCGGAAGCTTCGCCTCGGCGAAGACATGGGCTCGATCATCAGCGCCGCGTCACGCGAGCGGATCCTCAAGCACATCGAGGCGGCGGAGAAGGCGGGCGCCAAGGTGCTCGTCGATGGCCGCGGCCAGAACGTGCCGGGCGCCGAAGGCCACTGGATTGGGCCTACCGTGCTCGACAACGTCACCATCGACATGCCCGCCGGCTGCGAGGAGATCTTCGGCCCGGTGCTGAGCATCGTGCACGTGAAGACGCTCGAGGAGGCGATCGCCCTGCAGCACAAGAGCCTCTATGCGAACGGCGCGGCGATCTTCACCACCGCGGGCGTGGTGGCGCGCACCTGCGCGGACCGGCTCGAGGCCGGCATGGTCGGCATCAACGTCGGCGTGCCGGTGCCGCGGGAGCCGTTCTCGTTCGGCGGGTTCAATTCGTCGAAGTTCGGCCACGGCGACATCACTGGGTGGGATGGGTTCAGGTTCTGGTCGCGGCCCAAGAAGGTCACCGAGAAGTGGGCAGCCGCGGCTGATGCGAGCTGGATGAGCTGAGGAAGTAGCCCCTCACCCTGACTTCTTTTCGAGATTTGGAGACGACATGAGCAGCCAGTTCCTCGGATACCCCCACGAGTTCGCCGCCGAGCCGATGCCGACCAAGCAGATGGTCGACCTCTGCAAGGAGCACACGCTCTACACCTGGTCGGCCGGCAACACGGTCAACCCGCTGCCCATCGCGCGCGCCGAAGGCGTGTACTTGTGGACGCCCGAGGGCCAGAAGATCCTCGACTTCAACGCGCAGCTGATGAGCGTGCTGATCGGCCACGCGCACCCGCGGGTGATCGCCGCGATGAAGCGGCAGCTCGACGAGCTCATCTTCGTCTACCCGCAGACGGCCACCCAGGTGCGCGCGCGCTTAGGGAAGCTGCTCAGCGAGATCGTCCCGGGCATGGCCAGCTTCTTCTTCACGCTCGGCGGCGCCGAGGCGAACGAGAACGCGGTGAAGATGGCGCGCCTGTTCACGGGCCGGAACAAGATCCTCGCCCGCTACCGCAGCTACCATGGCGGTACGCAGCTCACGATGTCGCTCACCGGTGACCCGCGCCGCTGGGCCAGCGAGCCCGCCTCCCCCGGCGTCATTCACGTGATGGACCCGACGCCCTACGACTTCAGCTTCGGCGCCACCGAGGAAGAGCGCTGCAAGAACCACCTCACCTACCTCGAAGAGACCATCAAGATGGAAGGCGGCCACACCATCGCCGCGATGATCGTCGAGACGGTCACCGGCACCAACGGCGTGCTGGTGCCGCCCAAGGGCTGGTTCAAGGGCCTGCGCGCGCTGCTCGACAAGTACGGCATCCTGCTCATCTGCGACGAGGTGATGGCGGGCATGGGCCGCACCGGCAAGATGATGGCGTACGAGCACTTCGACGTGATCCCCGACCTGGTGACCATGGCCAAGGGCCTCACCTCTTCGTACTTCCCGCTGGGCGCGGTGGGCATGAAGAAGGCCATTCACGAGCACTTTCAGAAGAACGTCTATTACGGCGGGCTCACCTACAACTCGCACCCCGTGGGCCTGGCGACCGCCGAGGCGGTGCTGCGGGTGACCATCGACGAGAAGCTGGTGGAGAACTCCGCCAAGCTCGGCGCGGTGATGCGCAGCGAGATGGACCGGCTGCAGAAGAAGCACGTGTCGGTGCTCGACGGCCGCAACCTCGGCCTCTTCGGGATGATCGACCTTCGCAAGAACGCCAAGAACGAGCCGCTCGCGCCCTACAACGGCTCGCACCCGGCGATGGGCAAGCTCGCCACCTTCTTCCGCGACAACGGGCTGTTCACCTTCACCCGGTGGAACAACTTCACCTGCAACCCGCCGCTGTGCATCACCGAGGCGCAGCTGAAGGAAGGCTTCGCCATCATCGATCGCGGGCTGGAGATCACCGACGCGGTGTTCGAAGGCTGAACCGAGCCCCATGCTAGATGATGTTTGACGAACATAATGTTCGTGAAGCATCATCTGCCGCATGGAGCTGGATTTCGTCAACCGAACCGAGGAGCTGAGCCAACTCGACGAGCACGCCCGCGCCGGTGGGTTGCTGGTGGTGTTCGGCCGACGGCGGGTGGGCAAGACCCGGTTGCTCACGCAGTGGCTGAAGCGTCACCACGGGCTCTACAGCCAGGCGATCGAGGCCTCGAAGGAACAACAACTCCAGCAGGTGTTCGACGATCTCCGAGTTCAGCTCAGCTCCAGCCTCGTGCCGCGGACCTTCGGCGAGCTGCTCGAGTTGCTCGATCTCCAGCCGAAGGACTTCGTGCTCTGCCTCGATGAGCTGCCATACCTCGTGGCGGCTGACCCCTCGCTGCCCAGCGTGCTCCAGCGGTGGATCGATCACCGCAAGCGAAAGAAGAGTTCCCTCATTCTGGCCGGCTCCAGCACCCGGATGATGAACGACCTCTTCCTGAATCGCGGCGCGCCCCTCTTCGGCCGGGCCCGGAAGATCCTCGAGGTCGCACCGATGAGCTATCGCGCCTTCTGCAAGGCGTGCGGGCAGAACCCGATCTCGAAGGAGTCCTTCGTGCGGTTCTCGCTGGTCGGCGGCGTGCCCAAGTACTGGGAGCTGGTGCGCCGGGGGCAGAGTTCGATCGCGCTGGCAGAAGAGCTGTTCTTCGGGTCATCGCCCGCGCTCGAGTTCGAGCCGTCGCGGCTGCTGAAGGACGAGGGCGTGGTGGGGCTCACCGCGCCCGCCGTGCTCGAGGCCGTGGGTCGGGGCTCCCACAAGCCCTCGGAGATCGCGGCACGGCTGGGAACTCCCCAGACCAACCTGTCCCGGCTCTTCCAGGTGTTGCTCGACTCGAAGCTGCTCGACCGGGAGCTGCCCTGGGGAGAGAGCGTACGCACCACCAAGCGGACGCTGTATCGCCTGGCGGATCCGACCATGCGCTTCTGGTTTCGCGTCTACTCGCCGCATCGATCGCGGTGGCAGACCCATTCGGCGGCCCAGAAGCAGAAGCTGCTCGAAGATCACGCCTCGACCGTGTTCGAGGACCAGCTGCGGGCCCGGTGGCCGGGGAGTTCGCGGTACTGGGAGGCCGACCTGGAGCTCGACCTCGTTCGTGAGGACGAGGGTGGGCTCGTCGTCAGCGAGGTGAAGTGGGCCACGCTGAGCAAGGGCGAGGCGAAGGCGCTGACGCGAGAACTGGAGGCCCGTTTCCGCCGCACTCAGCTCGGCCAGAGGCACCCTCGCGCCCGCTTCGAGGTGCTCGACGCCACGGCGCTGCGGCTTCTCTGATCAGGCAGGCCGAGGCAATCGCCTCAGTGGGGGCGCATCGCGAAGAGCAGCAGCACCGCCGCCGCGCCGCACCACACCAGTGACAAGCCCAGCCCCGCGAGCGCCTGCCACCGGCCTTCCAGCTCGGGCCTCACCGTGGTGCGCACCAGGCTGACGATGCCCGTGACGAGGCTGGTCAGCACGCTCAGCACCGACAGCGGCATCGTGCACATGCCCACCAGCGGCAGCACCGAGAAGACCGCCAGCACCAGCGCTGCGATGCCGGCCGCGAGTGAGACGATGGACGACGGATCGGCCGGGCGCGTCGCTTCGGGCATCAGAGCTTGTCGCACTCCGCGGCGCCGGTGATGACGCCAATCGGGATCACCTTCTTGTGCCCGTCGGGAATGCCGCTCCACTTCGCGGCCGGCACGGTGCAGGTGTAGGGCTCCTGGTCGTCGCCCTTGAGCGAGAGGGTGTACTTCTCGTTGCGCGAGCCCTCGCGCTCGGCGCCCAGCGAGGTGCCGGTGCGCGAGAGGTTGACCTGCGGCCACTGGGGCTGGGGCTCGAGGCCATCGCCGGCGGCCTTCGCGGTGCGGTTCACCTGCCACCGGTCGATCGTGAAGCGGCAGCGATCGTCGTAGATGGGCTCCTCGCGATATTTGGTACGGCACTCCTGCTTGCGCTCGAAGGTGCCGTCGCCGCGATCGACGTCGCGGGTGGTGCAGGTCTCGCCGTCGGGAATCTTCTTGGTGCTGCGCTGCTCGCGCGAGCGGCTGACGGAGTACGCGCCCGAGGGCATCGAGTCGCACCACGCGCTCTCGCTCAGCGCCGTCATCCGCTCGATGGCGATGGTGCGCTCCCACGAGTGCGCGGTGACGGTGACGCCCACGTCCTTCGTCCAGAACATCGAGACCAGGCAGAACGCGACCAGCGCGAGGATCACGCCGCCGATGATCCACGGCCACTTCGACTTCTTCTTCGGGCTCACCGCCGCGGCCTTCGGCGCTGCGCTCGAGCGATCGGCGACGCGATTGACCTCGGCCGCGCCGTCGAGCGGGCTGCCACAGCTGCGGCAGTTGTTCGCCTTCGCGCCGTTGGGCGTCTGGCAGGCGGGGCAGGTCTTGTCGGCGCCGTCGTACTCGTGGTTGGCCGCGACCTCCTGGCCGGGCGGGGGGAAGTAGCGGCGGTCCGCGTCCTGCTGGGCGCCGCAGCTGGGACAGAAGCGGTTCGACTTGCCCAGCAGCGCCTTGGCGTCGCAGTAGGCGCAGTCCCAGAACATCTCGAACACGCCGACGGTCTTGCTCCGCTCGCCGGCAACCGGCTGCGCCTTCGCCTCGAGGCCGCCGCCCAGCTTGCCTAAGGTGATGCGCTCGAGCTCGCCGCGATCGAACCAGGCCGCGCCGCACGCCTCGCACAGATCGAGCTCGATGCCCTTGTGCACCAGCGCCTTCATCGCGCCCTTGCCGCACGAGGTGCAGGTGACCTGCGCCACCCCGCCTCGCGGCTTGCGCCCGGCGGACTGCGCCACCATCGACTGCAGATCGGACAGCGACAGGCCCAGCGAGGTGAAGAACTGCTGCCCGGTGTTCCAGTCGACCAGCACGCCGGTGCACTTGCCGCAGACGTGGGCCTTCGTGCCGGGCCCGAAGACGTCGGCGGTGGGCGTCAAAGGCGTCGCATCTCGGGGGCAGAGCGGAGCGGTCACGGAGGCGCAGGTTACCCAAGCGTCAGAGACCCGCGTTGGATTTCAGGCAGACGTGGTGGAGTGGCGCGCGAGGAAGTCAGCGAGCCGCGGCACCACCTCGTCGGGCGCGCGCAGGCCGAGCACGAGGTCGCCGTGCCCGTAGTCGGTGGAGAAGCCTTCAAAGAGGCCCACCCGCACCAGCTCCACCGGCCCCGACACCAGCCGCGCCACCAGGTGCGAGGCCTCGGCCGGCGCGATGAGATCGCGCGCTCCGGCGATCGCCAGCACCGGCGCGCTGATGGCCTTCATCCCCTTGCGGTAGTCGAAGCCGTCTTCTCCGTCGAACGCGTTGGTGCGCACCCAGCGCGCGAACTGCCGCCCCACCCCGCCCGGAATGTCTGCAGACACGTGCGCGATCGCCTGGCGAATCACCGTGGGATCCATGTTGTCCGCGCGCACCAGGTACTTGCCGATGGGGTCCGGCGGCAGCCCCAGCGGCCAGGCCCAGCTCCCCAGCGTCAGCGGCAACGACGGCAGCCGGAAGCTTTGGCCCAGCGCGGCCACGAAGCGCTGCACGCCGGGCTGCACGTCGAAGGTGAGCGGGCTGCCCAGGGTGGCGATCGCCCGAATCGGCGCGGTGGGGTTGCGCGCGAGGTGTGCGTACGCGAGCAGGCCTCCGCGAGAGTGGCCCACCCAGGTCACCCCGCTCACGCCGGTGGAGAGCACCGCGGTGATCGCCGCGGCCACGTCGTGCTCGGCCTCGGTGTCGAAGGTGGCGCCCTCTGAGCTGCCCGCAAGACCGCCCCGCAGCTCGAGCACCCACGCCTCGAAGCCCCGCCGGGCCAACGCGCGCGCCACCGAGTAGCGCTCGTCGAAGTCGAGGTTGAAGCGGTTGGTGCCCAGGGAGTGCCCGAGGATGACGGGCTCCACGAAGCGCCTTTGCCCGCGCGGGTGATAGCGGCCCAACGCGATGGCGGTGCCGTCGGCGGTGGGCACCCGGTAGAGCTCGTCGGGTTTGAACGTCAGCGGCGGGGGCAGGCGGAACGGCATGGGTGTTTCTTGTTTCCTGTCAGGCCGGCGCCGCTCCGGGGTCGTGCAGCAGCACCGGCTTGAACTGCGCAGCGTCACACGAGGCCAGCACGTAGCGCACGCCGCCGTGATCTCCCACGAAGCCCGCCCCGATGCCCGGCCCATGCAGGTGGCCGTACACGCAGACCTTCGGGTGCCAGGCTTCCAGGGTGCGGGAGAACGCGGTCTCCAGACCGTTCGAATAGAGGGGGGGAAAGTGCACCGCGCAGACCCGCACCTTCGGGGAGGCCGCCTTCGCCTCGCGCGCCCTGGCGTCGTCGATCGACAGCTGCAGGCGGTTGGTCTCGCGCACGATGTAGTCGGGCTTCTGCACCACGTCCCCCATCTCGCCGCCCGGCAGCGGCGGCGCTTCGGGCGCGGTCCACAGGCGGGAACCGGCGACGAGGTAGGGCCCCACCTCCACCGCCGAGTTCTGGATGAAGCCCGCGAAGCTCTTGAAGGGCTCGAACAGCTTCTTGAGCTTCGAGGTGGAGTCGCCCCACCAGAAGTCGTGGTTGCCGCGCAGCAGCACCTTCTGGCCCGGCCGCGCGTCGAGCCAGGCGAGATCCTCCATCACCTCGTTGGTCCGGGTGGCCCAGCTGATGTCGCCCGCGACGATGATCAGATCGTCGGGGGCGACCATCGCGTCCCAGGCGCGCTGCAGCGGCGCCGGGTGCTCGGCCCAGCCGAAGCGGTCCATGTCCTTCTTCCGCGTCGACGGAAGGTGGGTGTCACCGATCGCGAACAGCCGCATCGCGCTCAATAGCGGCAGTACGCGGGACAGGAGAGGTTGCCCGGCCCAACCGACTGCCCGGGCGCGCAATCATCGGTCGCCAGCGCGGGCACACAGACCTTGCTCGTCGAGCAGAGCTGCCCCCGGGGACAGGGCGCGGTGGCGTCGCAGCCGCAACGCCCGCTGTTGACCGCCGTCTCCCCGCAGGCGCCTGCGTCGATGGGGGTGCAGGGCTGGCTGGTCGCGCACGAAAGCCCGCAACCCCCGCAGTTGGCGGCGGTGGTGGTGGTGTCGATGCAAGCGCCCACGCAGCAGTGCGAGGCCAGGCCGCCATCGCACAGGGTCC
>VFKJ01000627.1 GCA_009885595.1 Myxococcales bacterium
AAGCGATCGGCGGCGACTTCGACGAGGGTGCGGCCATGAAGCGCGTCCTGGTCGTGGACGATGACGAAGCGGTGTGGCCAGGCGTCATCCCCCGGCCAAGCGGGCTCAATGAGAGGTGCGCGCCGCTCGGATCCTCTGGACGCCGAGGAACATGGGCGTGGCCTGGAAATGAGCGGCGAGCTCGCCTGCCTCGGGCTCCAGCTCGATGAAACCGTAGCGCGCGTAGAAGTCCCGGGCGTCAGACTTGGCATCCACGAGCACGCCAACGCAGCCGATCTTCTCGGTCGACAACTCCACTGCGAGCAGGTTCACGTGACGGAGCAGCGCAGCACCCACCCCTCTTCCCTGCGCCCTGGAAGCGACCGCCATGCGCGAGAGCCTGATGACGGGAACCGGATAGGCCGGCAGCTTCACCTGGGCAGCGCTGACTGTCGCAAACCCGAGAATCTGGCCACGCTCGATGGCGACATGGGTGACCCCGAGCTGGACCCGAAACTGATTCTGACCCGCGAACCGCTGGAAGAATCGATCCAACTCGATGTTGCCGGAGCTGAACCCACTGCGGTCTTCGGACGGCCGGAGGACCCTAATCTCCATCGCGCAGCAGCTTCTCGAGGACGGCGTTCGGCTTTCGCGCCCGGAGCTCACGCACGAACTTCTTGCTGGAGTGCTTGGTGAGTTCGAGGGTGCTGGGCACCACGAGGTCTCGCGGCAGGCCTTCGTGAGCGATCAGGTAGCTGCGGAGCGCCTCCTCGATCAGGTAGCCCTTCTTGATGCCCGTCTTCTTCGAATAGCGGTCCAACATCTCGCGAGTCTCACGCGTGATGGGGGTCGAGAGCTGATCGATGGTGCTCATCTTTGGAAATATATATTTTTCATGAGCGCCCTGCAATCGCGCCTCGGTCAGGCCTGCTGCAGAAACTTCCCGGACGCCAGGTGATCGATGACCTCGCGCGCCAGCTCGGGATCGAACCGCGGCTTCACCCTCAACTTCACGATCGCCGCGTTCACCGTGGTCGGCTTCTCGAACGCCGCCAGCACGTCGAGCAGCGCCGCGCCTTCTTCGCCTTGCTGCAGCAGCGGATCGGAGAACTTCCGCGTGCTCACCGTGGGCACGCAGGACAGCCCGGCGCCGTCGACGGAACGCACCACCGTCACCTTCTCCTTCGCCACCTTGGCGGGCACCCGGTAGCTGCCCAGCCACGCCCCCAGCTCGAACTGCTGCGTGGACGCCGCGGAGTTGATCAGTCGCGTGCGCCCATCGAGCTCCACGTGGCTCTTGCGCGCGGCGTGTTGCCACACCAGAGCGTCGATCTCATCGGAGGTGCGCTGCACCGCGGCCTCGAGCTTCGCGTCCTGGAAGCGCACCATCGGCACCGTCTTCTCGGAAGGGTCGAGCCGCGCGAAGGCGTCGAGGAACTGCGTGAAGGTCGTCGCCTCGCTCACCATCTCGAACCGCTGGGGGTGTTCGGTGACCAGCGCGCCGGGCTGTGCCTCCAGCCGTTGGTAGCCGATGCTGCAGCCCAGCGAGAGCACGCGCTCCACCAGCCTCTTCTCCTGCTCCAGCGTGGCCTGGCTGGCGAAGGGCAGCCCGGCGATGCCGGAGATCTCCAGCTGCAGGTTGGGGAACGCGCGGCATCGCTCGATCACCTCGAACAGCTCGCGGTCCGACGGGCAGGGCTTGAGCAGCCCGCGCTTCATGGTCTCCTGGCGCTGCAGCTCGGAGAAGCACCCGATGTCGAGCACCATGTACACGCGCTGCAGGTACTTCGAGAGGGTGGCGGCGAGCTCCGGCGGCGGCACGCCCCAGAGGAAGTAGGTGGCCGCGTGGCGCGAGAGATCGATGCCCGCCCAGGTCTGCTCGAGGAACGCCGCGGTGCTGCCGGCGAAGTCGTAGCGGAGCTGCCAGGTGCGCGGGACGATCTCCTGGTGATCCTTCCTCACGCTCTCCACCTGGCGCAGGAAGGGCCTGGCGCGCCCGAAGGTGGCCTTCTGCATGCCGCGGGTGCCGCCGCAGTACAGACAGTTCTCCCCACAGCCTTTCCCCGGCGCCACCCAGCCCGAGAACGAGTGCAGGTCGAGCTGGCTCAAGAACAGCTGATCGAAGTGCGAGTAGTGGACGTCGGCCTTCGCGGGGCCGTCGACGTAGGCGAGCGCGGCTTGCGGGGTGGCGCGGTTGACCACGTTGGGCATCGAGGCCTCGCCGCGGCACAGCGACAGCAGCGGCACCTCGCCGTCACCGAGCAGCACGTGGTCGACGCAGTCCCACTCCAGCAGTTCCTTGCAGAAGTACGTGGCGGTGTTGCCGCCCAGCGCGATCTGCACCGAGGCGTCGAGCTTGCGCACCGTCTTCGCGATCAGCCGCGCGCGCGCCACGTGGTGGAACCACTTGAGGCTGATGCCCACCAGCTTCGGCTTCACGTGCGCGAGCAACTCCTCGAGCGAGCGGCGCACCTCGGCGTCTGTCTCGTCGGCGTCGGTGAGCCGCACGAAGGCCTCGATGCCGTGCCGCCGCAGGTAGCTCGCGAGATAGAGGATGCCGCAGGTCGCTTCCCCGGTGCCCGCGCCGATGAGCAACACGGGCGACAGCTGCACACTGGGAAGCCGAGACATGGGCGTCACTGTAACCGCGAGCGGAAGAATCCTGCGCTCCTCCCGCGCGCTCCTACCCGGCTGGATGAAGGTGCTCGCCCCCATCGAAGGCGTCGTCGACTGGCGCGTCGAGGTGGGCGAGCAGGTGACGCAGGGCTCCGTGGTCGCATGGATCGCCGGCCCTGGCCGGTGCGGGCTGGTGCCGGTGCTGGCGGGCGTTGACGGGAAGGTGCGGTGGCGGCGAACCAGCGCGCTCGAGTCCATCGCAGCGGGTGAACCGGCCGTGCTCGTGGCTGGTGACGAGGACGAGCTGCGGGCGTGCCTCGCGGCCGAGCAGCTCGCCGCGGTCGGCGTCATCGCGGCGCTGGTGAACGAGGTGCGCCGGCTCGAGCGCGACGAGCTCGCGCACCCCCTCGGGCTCGAGCTGCTGCAACCACAGCGGCGCGGACTGGAGGCGAGGCTCGTGGCGCTGCGCGCAGTCTGCGGCCGTCGGGAGCCATGACGCGGTGACGATCGCAAGGGCGGCAGGTCCCCACGCCCCAAGGGAACGTGGCGGTTCAGTTCCCCTGCGTGCACGAAGCGAAGAGGCCCTCGAGCTTCCGACAAGGTGACTCACGACTCGCAGTCCGACCCCAGCGGGGCCGGGCCGCGTCTTCGAACAACGTAATCGCGTGATGACGTTTTCCGCTCGGATTGAAGAACGTCATCACGCGATTACGTTGCTCGAGACCTGCGCCGGACCCCACCTCGTCAGCACCACAACGCTGAGGCTCCGAGAATCAGGGTGCTTCGCGCCGAGAGGCCATTCCGCTGAGGGCAAGGAGGAGATCCTTCCCACCTTGCTCTC
>VFKJ01000023.1 GCA_009885595.1 Myxococcales bacterium
ACGACCACCGAGCAGCTGCAGCTCAAACAACGCCAGGACGCGGTGCGCGCGTTCTTCGCCGGGGAGCGGCCCGCCTCGAGCAAGCCGGCCGTGCTGCCGCTGGCGCCCATCAAGCGGAAGTCGGAACACCAGCCGGCGGGCCCGCGCGAAGGCTGCTGAGAGAAGAAGGGGCCGGAGAACGGGCCACCACGCCGAAGGCGGTGCTGCCGCTGGCGCCGATCAAACGCAGCTCACCGCATCTGCCCGCGGGCGCCAGGGAAGGTTGCTGACGCGAAAGGCCTCGAGGGGCGTCCTGATCAGGCGCTCTGGCGTTGCTCATGACGTACAGGCCCCTCAGGTCGGGAGTCCAGTCACTCACTTCACTCGGCTTCGTGATGGTGACAGCCGAGCGGAGGCGCGGGGGATCCAGCCCACTATGCGTGAATGTCACTCAAGTCGGCTTCGTGCGACATTCACGCAAGAGACGCGGGAAGAAACCGCTCCAGAATGGTGCAAGTCGGCTGCGATTCACGCGGTTCGTTCATCCGAAATTTCAGTGTGACGGGCCAAAACAGCCCCGTGTGACATTTACGCATAGTGGGCTGGGAACCTCGGGGGCCCCGGCACGCGACCCTCACGAAGCCAGGTGAAGTGAGTCACGGGCGGCGCGAACAGAGGGGCCTGCCCGGCACGAGCACCGATCGGCACGTGCACACCCACGCCCTTCGAGGCCCGACTACGGTGCGCCCCGTGCTCCGCCGTCTGGCTCGCAAGGTCATCCCCGTCCCCTTGCGGGTCGCGCTGCTGCACTGGCCCGCGATGCTCGAGCTGCTGCGGCACGAGCGTCTTCCGCTCGGCTCGGCGGGAGCGCACGTGGTCACCTCGCGCTCCACGCCGCTGCGCCGTGAGCGCCTCACCTACGACGAGTCGCTGCAGCGCGCGAAGGAGCAGAACGTCGCGAGGGCGGTCGAGCTGCTCGACGGCCTCACCCTCGCGCCCGGCGCGCGCTTCTCCTGGCACCGTCACCTCGGTCCACCGGTGCGATGGCGCGGCTTCGCGGCGGGGCCCGAGCTGCACGACGATCAGCTCGAGGCAGGCGGCGGCGGCGGGCTGTGCCAGGTGGCGAACCTGCTCTTCTACCTGGCGATCCACGCCGGGCTCGAGCTCGAGGAGCGCCATCGCCACGCGCTCGATCTCTTCCCCGACGACTCGCGCACCGTGCCGTTCGGCTGCGGCGCCACGGTGTTCTTCCCGAAGAAGGATCTGAAGTTCATCAACACCAGCGGCAGCGCGCTCACCTTGCGCCTGAAGATCCTCGACGGCGCACTCCTCGGGGCGCTGCAGGCGGCCAGTCCCCTGCCCTTCCGCTGCGAGCTGGTCGAGCGCGATCACCGCTTCGAGCAGCGCGACGGCGCGACCTTTCGCCACAACCGGCTGTTCCGGCGCTGGCACTTCGACGACGGCAGCACCCGCGAAGAGTGGCTCGCCGATCACGACGCCCGCGTGGCCTACCCGGTGACGAGCCCACCGCCCTGACGCGCTCTTACGGAGCCAGCGACTCCAGCTCGGCCAGGCACCGCTCGAGGCCGTCGAGCGGGTCCACCAGCTCATCGGGGATCTTCCCGTCGAGCGCCGGCTGCGGACTGCGCGCCCACGCCCGCGCCTTCGCCTCGTCACCGAACACGCGTGTACCGACGTGCACGAGCTTCGCGCGACGCAACCGCAGCACCGGGACCGCACAGTTCATGTGAGCGGATCTCTCACGTCGGGGGGCATGGATCACCACCAGCTCGGGGAGCAGGCGGGGCTGCCGCGCTGAGCTAAGTCGTGACGGTGCGCTTCCCCGGCTGGTTGATGGTCTGCGGCCTCGTCACCGCCGCCTGTGGTTCCGCGATGCCCGACGACCCCGAGTCCAGCGCGGGGCTGACGTCCGGTTCTCCCATCGACGGCATCGTCTTCGTGCACGGCATCTCCGGCTCAGGCGCTGACTGGGACACCATGGTCGAGCGCTTCGAGCGCGACGGCTGGCCGGCGGACCGGTTGATCGCCCGCTCCTACGCCGACCCGGGCTGGGGCTCGAACCTGGACAACGCCGCGCAGCTCGCGCAGTGGGTGCAGGAGCTCGCAGACCGTGGCGCGCAGCACATCGCCGTGGTGGCGCACAGCATGGGAGGCCTCAGCTCGCGCTACTACCTGCAGCGCCTGGGGGGCACCGCCTCGGTGGACGTCTTCGTCACCCTGGGCACCA
>VFKJ01000632.1 GCA_009885595.1 Myxococcales bacterium
ACCAGCACGTCGACCGAGACCGCGGACAGCTCTTCCACCAGCTCGAAGGCGCGGTCGGCGAGGCGCGGGCGGCCCGGCAGCTCGGCCTTGGGGACGTCGCGGGCCAGCGCCTCTCGCACGTGCGCCTGGGCCAGCCCCTCGAGCACGGGGCTGGGCACCAGCGCGGCGAGCTTCTTCTTCTTTCGCTCGGCGTTGATCGACGCGTACACGCTGCCGAGCGGATCCTTCTCCAGGGTGAGCTGGAGCGGCTGCGCCAGCACCTCGACCAGCACCTGCAACCCGTCGGAGCGGGTGGCGAGCCCCAGGCCCAGGCGGCGATGCCCGCCCTCCAGGAGGTTGTTGCGGTGGCCGGGGCTGTGCTCGATGCCGAAGTGCGCCGCCAGCGGCCCCGAGGAGAGCCCCAGGTTTTCTCCCGCGGCGCTGAACTTGTAACCGGACGCGGTGAGCCGCTGCTTCAAGGTGGTGCCATCGGGCGCCACGTGGCTGAAGAAGCCCTCGTCAGCCAGCCGCTGCGCCCAGGCCTGCGCGACGGCCTCCAGCTCGGCGTCGGGCTGCACCGCCGCCACCCCCATCTGCAGCCGCAGGGCGTTGATGCGGGTGAGCAACACCGCGCGCGCGGTGACGGCGTCCTTCGGCTCGGGCAGCGCGTCTTCTTGTTCGGCGCGCACCGCGCCCACGTCGACGAAGAAGAGCGCCGACACCTCGGGTCCGCGCGGGCCCGAGCCGAGCACCTCGACCGCGTGCCGGCCCGGGGTGGGGAAGTCGACCGAGGCGCAGCGCGAGGTGCCAGCGCCGGGCATGGGCAGGCGTTCCACCGCGCCCTGGGGCCTGGTGACGAAGAGCTCCGCCGAGGCGAGGCCCTCGGCCAGCACCCCACACAGCCGCTGGGGACCGACGGGTTTGGCGTGCGCTCGGGGGAAGGCGGCCAGCTCGATTCTCCGGCGCGCCAGCAGCACGATCACCGCGCTGCGCTCAGGGCCGACCGCCAGCCCCACCCCCACGTGGGTGCTCGGTTCGCTGCCCAGATCCTGCTTCTGCAGCTCGGCGCCGATCGAGCCCGTCGCGGCGCGCAGGGCCACCACCACCGGGTTGGGATCCCACGCCTGCTGGCGGGAGAGGGCGGCGGTGACGCGCAGCAGGCTGGCCGCGTCTTCCACCCCGTGAGAGAGCGCGCGCCTGGCCAGCTCGTCCGCGGCGCGGGAGAGCGCGGGATCGATCGGCGGCGCGCTGCGGCCCACGGCCTCGAACCGATCGCGCACGGTGCGCTCGAGCTCTACCCGGGTGGGCGCCGCGCAGAGCACCCAGAGCACCACCAGCGACGTCATCAAGGCTTTGAGACCTCGAGCACGATCATCGACACCGACTTGTCTCCCATCGCCGCGCTGAGCTTCCTGGAGAGCGAGGCGCGCTCCGGCTCGAGCGCCTTGCGCCACGCTTCGCCATCACAACGAATGACGAGCGCCGAGCCTTCCCACCGCACCGGCCGCGTGTGTTTGGCGACCACCTCGCCCACCACCCGGTCCCAGATGGGCGCCATCGCGCCCGCCGAGCCGGTTTGTTTGAGGACCGCGCCCATCATGTCTGCCAGCGACTTCATCGGCTCTCATCATCGGCGAACGCGACACCAGTGTCGTGGTTGACGCGCTGCAATAGACCGGAACCCTTGCGGAAAGAATGTGGCATTGCGCTCGCTACGGCCGTTGACCCGACTCGCTCGGAAAGCGAGAGTGCCCCGCCTTTTCGAAGTCCGCCTTTTCCCCACCATCAGGAGTTCCGAATGACTTCAGTGACTCACAAGACGCTCTGGACGGCCATCGCCTTCCTCGCGTTCAGCCTGCTCAGCTTGACGGCCTGTCCCCAGCCTGCTCCCGCGAAGGACGGCGGCGGCGGCGGCGGCGGCAGCAACGGCGACTGTGTCGACGACACCGACTGCGCCGACCCCGCGTTCTTCTTCTGCAACACCGTGACGTCGAAGTGCGAGCAGTCGTGCCGCACGGCCGCGCAGTGCAACCCCATCGGCGTCAACGGCGGGCAGCGCCCGACCGAGTACGCGCTCGACTTCTGCAACGGCACCCTCGGTTGCCAGTGCGACGAGGGCAAGTGCGTCGGCTCGTTGTGCTCCGCTGACTCGGACTGTGGAACGCTGGTGTGCCGCAGCGGCGCCTGCGTGACCCCGCCGGCCGCCACCACCGTGGCCAAGTGCCAGGTGTCGCCGGACTACGTGGTGTTCCGCGAGGGCAGCAAGGCGCGCTTCTGGGTCTCCGCCTGGGACGCGCAGAACAACCCCGTGGTGATCAAGGACGGCGCGACGTTCACCGCGCTGGGCTCGGCGCTCACCCTCACGGGCCCGGGCACCGGCGCCTTCGCCGACTTCACCGCCGGCACCACCGCCGTCACCACGCCCACCGCGTCGGTGCAGGCGGCGTTCGGCACGGTCAACTGCACGGCCAAGGCGATCGTCCTCGCCAACCCCGGCGCGGGTAACGTGAAGGTCTCCGTGATCGACGAGCTCTCGGGCCGTCCGGTCGTGGGCGCCAAGGTGATGCTCTCCACCACCGCTGGCGTCGTCATTCAGCAGCAGGGCCAGGACACGGTCGACACCGTGGCCGACGGGTCCGCCTCGCTCAACCTCACCGGCAACCCGACCGCCTACAGCGTCACCGTGTTCCACCCGGAGTTCAGCTACGTGACCGTGGCGAACTACGCGGGCACCTCGCGCTTCCTCTCCTTCGCGCTGCGCCGCAACTCGCTGGACAAGTACGGCGGCTACAAGGGCGGCTTCACCAACGTGCCGGCCACCTCGAACGTGCACGCCGCGCTCGCCGGCATGTCGCTGGCCGGCAGCATCACCAACCTCAACGTCACCGCGCTGCTGGGCCCCTCGGTGCCCACGGACATCGTGATCGGCTCGGCCATCAACCAGCAGGACGTCCCGATTCCCGCGGGCGCGTTCCTCGGCTTCGGCAGCCAGCAGATCAAGAACGACATCGCCGGCCAGGGCCTCAACGGCACCTGCGTCGACGGCACGGGCGCGCCGGACGAGGCGAAGATCGTCGCCGGTACCTGCGGCACCCGCACCGCCTGGGCGCTGGCAGGTGACGTGCCGCTGGGCGATCTGCCCATCGACGCGGTCGCCGGTGGCCTGGACAACATCAACATCGGCGCGCTGCTGGGGCGCATCGTCCCCATCTTCAAGAAGTTCAACTCGTCGGTCGTGCGCGACGTGCAGTTCACGCTGCGCCCGACGCCCATCGACGCGGGCGTGCCGGACTTCACCGACCAGACCCAGTACACGACGAAGAACCACGACTTCACCCAGATCCCCCTGGCGTTCAACTTCGTGCTGAAGATGCCCGAGCTGCCCCGCTTCAAGGGCACCTACGTCGACGGCGTGGCCGTCATCGGCGGCGCGAGCGCGGCCGGCCGCGGCGTCGTTCCGCTGGGCATCGGCGTGGGCGTGAACACCGCTCCGGTGGACGCGCAGATCGACAAGCTCGAGCCCCTGCAGATCGGTCAGATCGGCGTCCGCATGGCGCCCACGCACCACGGCCTCGAGGGCTCGCACTACGGCCTCTTGATCGCGGCGATCTCCGCCAAGGCGCTCACTGACGCCTCGGCTGGGGTCGGCGCTTCGGCGCTCTTCCCCCGCCTGCCGGGCAACAAGCTGGTGTTCGACCCCACCGGCACCACCCCGGTCGACATCTCGACCCAGGCGTTCCCGGTGTTCCCCGAGGGCGCGCGGTTCAACTACTCGACCACGGCCGACGGCGCGGTGCCGGCTCGCAGCTTCCGGATCGGTACCAGCGCCACCACCCCGGTGGCCGGCGTGAACGTGGTGCGTGTGTCGTTCGCGGACGCCCTCGAGACCCGCTGGGACATCCTGGTCGACGCCGCCTCCACGGGGTTCACCGTGCCGCCGGTTGCGGGCACGCTGCGCGATCGCCTCTTCGCCAACAACGTGGCGGCCGGCACCCGCTCCGACCTGCTGGTGCAGGCCTTCCGCATGACGAAGGACCCGCTGGTCAGCAGCAGCGCACCGGTCACCTTCAACGACTACGTCGAGCTCAACGACACCAACGCGGACCGCACCACGGACTTCCTCACCGCGTTCTCGTTCCTCAACTACGGCAAGCCGACGATCGCGTTCAAGACGCCGGCGACCACCCCGGCCACCATCACCGCCGCCAGCAAGCTGGTGGTGACGGTGGCGGGCTTCAGCGTCGGCACCACCCAGGGCACCAACGACGGCGTGGTGAAGTTCAGCTTCACCGGTGGGCCGACCGCGTGCGCTAACGCCGTGGTGAGCACGGAAGCGGGCATGGCGGGCAGCGGCGAGGTGGAATACGCGCTGCCGGCTGGCTGCGTGGGCGCGGGCATCGTCATTCGCGCCGAGCTGCTGAAGGTCGACGGGGCCACCGCGCTCTCGCCGGCCGTGGCCACCACGGTGACCGCGACGATTCAGTAAGCATCGCCCACGTGGCGACTTGATTCGGGGCTCCTCCTTCGCGGGAGGGGCCCCGTTTCAATTCCACGGTGGTAGCGTGGCCGGCTGTCCCGATGCCGCGCAAGCACACCACCGCCATCACGGTCATCTCCAAGATCTCCCAGCGGGCGGTCAATCGGGCGGCCGCGCTGGTGTTGATTCACGGCGAGGATCTGGGGCGGAAGTTCGACCTGGTCTCGGAAGAGACGTTGATCGGCCGCAGCTCGAAGGCCGACATCCAGGTCGATCAAGATTCGGTGAGCCGCCACCACGCGAAGATTCGCGTCGATGAGGCGCGCATCACCGTGGAAGACATGGGCTCGACGAACGGCACCATCGTCAACGACGAGCACATCGAAGACACCCTGCGCCTGCGCAACGGCGACCTGCTGAAGATCGGCCGGACGATCTTCAAGTTCATCGCCGGCAACAACATCGAGGCGGCCTACCACGACGAGATCTACCGGATGACCACGGTGGACGGGCTCACCCAGGTCTTCAACCGCCGCTACTTCGAGGACGCCATCGAGCGCGAGCTGTCGCGGTCCCGGCGCTACACCCGGCCGCTCTCGCTGGTGCTGCTCGACATCGATCACTTCAAGAAGATCAACGACACCTACGGGCACCTCGCAGGTGACGCGGTGCTCAAGGAAGTGGCGTTGACGGTGCGGGGGCGCACCCGGCGGGAAGACGTGTTCGCGCGCTTCGGCGGCGAGGAGTTCGCGCTCTTGCTGCCCGAGGTCGACCAGAAGGGCGCGGGCCACCTGGCGGAGAAGGCGCGCAAGCTGGTCGAGAAGCACGAGTTCACCTTCGACGGTGAGTCGATCCCGGTGACGATCTCCGGCGGGGTGGCGACGGTGCAGAAGAAGAACGAGACCCCGGCCGAGCTCATCGGGCGGGCGGACGAGAAGCTGTACGAGGCGAAGAGCGCGGGGCGCAACCGCATCGTCGTCGGTTGAGCGGGTGATTCAGAAGATCCGGTCGCGGTGCTGGAGCATGTCGGTGAGCATCGCTTCGATCTGATCGCGCACCCCGAGGTTCTTCCGCTCGACCCAGGCCAGATCGTGCTCGGGCTCGCTGGGCGCGCCTTCCATCGAGACGGGCGCTGCGAAGCGGATGTGCCAGCGGGCGGGCAGGGGCGGCAGCGTCAGGGGCAGGTACTGCACGCCGAAGAGGCCGCCGGGCAGCTTGGCCAACAGCGGCATCGACTCCTCGCCGCCGATGATCGCCACGGGGACGATGGGCACGCCGGCCCGCAGCGCGATCTTCACGTAGCCGCCGCGGCCGAAGCGCTTGAGCTGGTAGCGCTCGGAGAACGGCTTGGAGAGGCCGTGAAAGCCCTCGGGGAAGACGATGAGCGGGCGGCCTTCTCCGAGCAGGCGCAGGGCGTTCTCGGGGCTGGCGCGCACGGCGCCCAGGCGGTTGGCCAGCACGCCGACGAAGGGCGCGTGGAAGATCTGATCTTCGAGCAGCCAGCGCGACTCCTCGAGCTCGGGCCTCTCGCGGCGCAGCGCGAGGTGCAACACCGGGCCGTCGAGGGGCAGGGCGCCAGCGTGGTTGGCGACGATGATGCACGGTCCCGGCGGGAGTTGCTCGGCGCCCTCGACGCGGACGCGCCAGTACTTGTCGTAGAGGAGCTCGGCGAAGGGGCGCAGGGACGAGGCGAGGGCGGGGTCCTTGCCCCACCGATCCACCTCGGTGGCGCGGCTGGCGATGCCGGCGGAGGAGCGGGCGGCCTGAAAGAGGCCCTTGAACGCGTCCACCACTGAACCGAACCCGGTTCTGATCCCCCTCTCCCCTGCGGGGGAGAGGGTCGGGGAGAGGGCTGACGCGCCTTCAGCCTCTTCGGGCGTGCTGATCTCCTGGGCCGAGGTCACCGAAGGCGAGGCGGCGTGAGAAGTCGGTCCGCTGATCTCCTGCGCGGTGGGAGCGCCGGAGTGAGGTCGCGGATCGACGGTCACCGAGGGAGAAGACGCGTGCGAAGTCGGTCCGCTGATCTCCTGCGCGGTGGGAGCGCCGGAGTGAGGTCGCGGATCGAC
>VFKJ01000689.1 GCA_009885595.1 Myxococcales bacterium
CCCCTCGAGGAGGTCGAGCCGGCCACCGAGCTGGTGAAGCGCTTCGTCACCGGCGCGATGTCGTTTGGTTCCATCAGCGCCGAGGCGCACGAGCTGCTGGCGATCGCGATGAACCGCCTGGGGGCGAAATCCAACAGCGGCGAGGGCGGCGAAGAGGCGCGCCGGTACTTGAAGGAGCCCAATGGCGATTCCCGGCGCAGCGCGATCAAGCAGGTCGCCTCGGCGCGCTTCGGCGTCACCACCGAGTACCTCGTCAACGCAGACGAGCTGCAGATCAAGGTGGCCCAGGGCGCCAAGCCGGGTGAAGGCGGGCAGCTGCCCGGCCACAAGGTGGACGAGCGGATCGCGCGGGTGCGCTGGTCGACGCCCGGGGTGACGTTGATCTCCCCGCCGCCGCACCACGACATCTACTCGATCGAAGATCTCGCCCAGCTCATCTACGACCTGCAGTCCGTCAACCCGGCCGCGCGGGTGAGCGTGAAGCTGGTGAGCGAGGTCGGGGTCGGCACCATCGCCGCCGGCGTCGCGAAGGCCGGAGCGGGCGGGGTGACGGTGTCCGGGTACGAGGGCGGCACGGGGGCGTCCCCGGTGTCGTCGATCAAGCACGCGGGCCTGCCCTGGGAGCTGGGGCTGGCCGAGGCGCAGCAGGTGTTGGTGATGAACGGGCTGCGCGATCGCGTGCGCCTGCAGGTCGACGGTGGGCTGCGCACCTCGCGTGACGTCACCATCGCCGCGCTGCTGGGCGCCGAAGAGTTCGGCATGGCCACCGCCGCGCTGATCGTCGAGGGCTGCGTGATGTTGAGGAAGTGCCACCTCAACACCTGCTCGGTCGGCATCGCGACCCAGGATCCTGCGCTGCGTGAGCACTTCCACGGCCGCGTCGAGGACGTGGTGCACTTCTTCCTGCAGATCGCCGAGGGCGTGCGGCGTCGCCTGGCCTCGCTGGGCGCGCGGCGGCTGGAGGAGATCGTCGGCCGCGTCGAGTGGCTGCGGCAGCGCAAGGACGTCACCCACTGGAAGGCGCGCAAGGTGGATCTGACGCCGCTGCTGCAGCCTCCGCGGGCAGGCGCGCGGTGCTGCACCACCCCGCAGAAGAAGGACATCAGCGGACACCTCGATCACCAGCTGCTCGCGAGGGGGCGGGGCGACAAGAGCGTGATCCAGGTCGCGAACTCCCACCGCGCGGTCGGCGCCATGCTCTCGGGTGAGCTGGTACGGCGTCATGGCGCGACGGGGCTGGCTGACGATGCGATGCGGCTCAAGCTGCGCGGCTCGGTGGGCCAGAGCTTCGGCGCGTTCCTCTGCCGTGGCGTCACCCTCGAGCTCGAGGGCGAGGCGAACGACTACGTGGCGAAGGGGCTCTCCGGCGGCCGGGTGATCGTCTATCCGCCGCAGGGCTCGACCTTTCCCCCCGAGGAGAACGTGATCGTCGGGAACACCGTGCTCTACGGCGCCACCGAGGGCGAGGCGTACTTCGCGGGCCTCGCGGGCGAGCGCTTCGCGGTGCGTAACTCGGGCGCGAAGGCCGTCGTCGAGGGGGTGGGCGATCACGGCTGCGAGTACATGACGGGCGGCGTGGTGGTGGTGCTCGGCTCCACGGGGCGCAACTTCGCGGCCGGCATGAGCGGCGGCACCGCGTACGTGCTCGATCGCGCCCGCAGCTTCAAGGAGCGCTGCAACCTCGAGATGGTCGAGCTCGAGTCGCTCGTCGACGAGTCGGAGATCTGGCTGGTGTACGGCTTGGTGGAGAGTCACCTGCGGCTCACCCGCAGCCCCCTGGCGCAGCGGGTGCTCGACAACTGGGAACACCTGGTCGCGTCGTTCGTGAAGGTGATGCCCACCGACTACCGGAAGGTGCTGCAGGCGAGGCGAGCGATGCGCTTACGGCCGCCCGCCCCGTCGCCGGCCGAGCCGCGGCTGCGCGTGGTCGGCGGAAAGGAGGGCTGAGTCATGGGGAAACCAACCGGCTTCCTGGAGTGGGAACGTCACCCGCCGCAGAAGCGCGACGTCGCGGTGCGCGTGAAGGACTCTCGCGAGTTCATTCTTCCGCTGGGACCCGAGGAGACGAGGCGCCAGGCGGGCCGCTGCATGGACTGCGGCGTGCCGTTCTGTCACCAGGGCTGCCCGCTGGGGAACGTGATCCCCGACTTCAACG
>VFKJ01000670.1 GCA_009885595.1 Myxococcales bacterium
GCTCCCGGCGCAGGTTCGGGCACGACTTACTTGGCGTACGCCTTACCAGCGAGCTTCTTGCGGCCCTTGGCGCGGCGCTTCTGGAGAATGGCGCGGCCCGCCTTGGTGGCGTTGCGCTTGCGGAAACCCACCGCGCGGTTCTGCTTCTTCTTCGAAGGCTGGTACGTCGGAATTCGCTTGGCCACGAAGTGGCTCCTTCCTCAACGTGCTGAACAGGGAAACGCGTGAGCGGAACGTCGCTCACGAGAGGCGCAGGCCCTTATTCCCCCCCTCCTCGGCTCGTCAAGAACTGAAGAGACCAACCGCGCACCCTGAGCGCGTCGAAGGGTCCCGGAAATACGGTCAGTCGCTGCTCAAAACCGCCTGGGGGGTACTGTGGAGAACCCTGTGAGGTCTGTGGAAAACCCCTTCATTCGCCCTGTGGAGAGTGTGGAAAACTCTCTTTCGGTCGCCGGCCTCCCTGTTTTGCGAAAAACGCACTACCAGTCATGTTACCGAGGTGACACGTCACTTTCGGGCAAAGGAAAAGCTGATCGGCTTCCACAGGGTCGCGACCCTCGTGCAACCTCGCGGGACGCTTTGGCTTTCGAGAAGTTCTTGATCACCAAAATCGCCCGTGTGTATGAGGCGGTCCCCTCCCCGCTCGCTGTGTCGTCGTCCGCAAAACTCCCCTTCGTTCCTGGTGTCGTCGACATGGCCGATTCGACGGTAAGTGCCCGCAACCTCTGGCAGAACGCACTCGAGCAGCTGCGCAATGACGGGCAGCCCTACGTAGTATCGCAACTGATGCAGCTGCAGCCCATGGCCTACGAGGCCGGGGCGCTCACCCTGGGGGTGGAGGATCTGTTTTTCCGCGACTGGGTAGACGATCACTACGCCGAGCTGATGAGCAGCGCCCTCTCGCGGGTGATCGGGAGCGCGGTGAAGGTGCTCTGGCAGAAGGTGGAGAAGGGCGAGCTGTCGGCGGCTTTGCCGCCCGCACCGCCAGTCTCACAGCTGCGGCGCCCGGCCCGCCTCAACGAGCGGTTCACCTTCGAGACCTACGTGGTCTCGGATTCGAACCAGCTCCCGGCGGCGGCGGCCTACGCGGTCGCGGAGTCGCCGGGGCGCGCGTACAACCCGCTCTTCATCTACGGGGGCACGGGGTTAGGCAAGACGCACTTGCTGCACGCCATCGGCAACCGCATCGTGACGCGCAACACCAGCGCGCGGGTGCTGTACCTCTCGAGCGAAGAGTTCACCAACCAGTTCATCGAGTCGGTGCGCGACCAGCGGATGACGGAGTTCCGCCGCCGCTTCCGCGAGGAGTGCGACGTGCTCCTGATCGACGACATCCAGTTCTTAGGCAAGAAGCAGGAGACGCAGAACGAGTTCTTCTACACGTTCAACGCGCTCCACCAGATGAGCAAGGCGGTGGTGATGACGTCCGACACCGTGCCGTCCGAGATCCCCGGCCTGGAAGATCGGCTGCGCTCGCGCTTCGCGATGGGCCTCATCACCGACGTGCACGAGCCCAACTTCGAAGCGCGCGTGGCGATCCTGAAGAAGAAGGGCGCGGCCGACGGGGTGAACCTCACCGACAAGGTGACGCACTTCATCGCGCGGCACGTGGCGAAGAACGTTCGGGAGCTCGAAGGGGCGCTCATCAAGGTGACCGCGGTGCACGCGCTCACCGGGCAGCCGCTGACCGAAGAGCTGTGCGCGGCGGTGCTGGCCGACATGATCCCCGCGCAGAAGGCGCTCGACGCCGAGGCCATCCAGCGGGAAGTGGCGCGCTACTACAAGCTGGCGGTCGACGAGCTGCGCGGCGAGCGGCGGGTCAAGCACGTGGCGCACGCGCGGCAGGTGGCGATGTACCTGTGCCGCACGCTGACCTCGGCGTCGCTGCCGGAGATCGGCAAGCGCTTCAACAAGGACCACTCGACGGTGCTCACCTCGGTGCGGAAGATCGAGAACGCCAAAGAGAATGACGAGCAGCTGCGGCTCGAGCTGGGTGAGCTGAACCACAAGCTCGCGACGGTCTGACTGGAGAAAAGGGGACAGGCTGCTTTTGCTCGCGGTCTCGAGGTCAGAGGGAGAGCAAAAGCAGCC
>VFKJ01000888.1 GCA_009885595.1 Myxococcales bacterium
CGGCGATGTCGCCGTCGTACTTCTCGAAGCCGCCCTTCGCCGCCAGGTCCAGCGCCACCCCGGCCCCAGCGCCGCCAGGCCCGCGCCCAGGGTCACCACCGGCACCGCCGGGCTGAAGGCGCGCCGGTACTCGGTCAGCTCCTCCGCGCGGTAGACCCGCATCGCGAAGGTCTGCGAGTCACCCCCGGGCAGCACCACCGAGCGCTCGTCGGGCAAGAGCCCTTCCTTCGAGGCGGTGAGGGTGTGCTGGCCGGCGCGAATCTGACCTTCCCAGGCGCCCGGCCCGGTGAAGAGGCTGCGGCCGTCGAGGCGCACCAGCGCGCCCTCGAAGTTGCAGGTCACCTTCACCTTGGTGAGCTGCCGCTCGATCAGCGCCAGGTAGCGCTGGGCCTGCTGGTACTTGTCGTCGTCGAGCGGAGCGGGGCCGAACTTGAGCGCGGCGGTGAGGTGCTCGTGCACCTCGACCGGCTGATCGAGGTTCACCAGCGCGAGCGCGAGGTTGTAGTGGATGGCAGGGTGATCCCACACCAGCAGCGCTTCCCGGTAGCTGGTGGCCGCCTTGGGGAAGAGCGATTCCTTGAGCGCGGCGTTGCCCTCGCGGAAGAGCGCGATCGCCTTGGCCTGCCGATCCTTCGGAACGCCCCTGGCCCACGGCCGGTCGGGCTCGTCGGCGCCCCAGCAGGGCAGTGAGAGGGTCAAGCCGACGGTCAGCGCCAGCGCAGTCAGTCTTCCAGTCATGGTCGTCCCCCTCACTTCAGATCGTCGATCACCGAGCTGCCCAGCTGCTCTTCGACCCGCTTGGCCCGCGCCTCGGCCTCGGCCTTGAGCAGGTCGGCCTTCTTCTTCTCGCGCTCGGCGTTCTTCTTGGCGAGCTCGGCCGCCTGCTTGGCTTCCATCGCGCTCTTCTCGTTGCGCTTGGCGCTGAGCATCGCGACGCGCGCGGTCTCGGCGGCCTCGTCGGCGGCCCTGGCCGCGCTCTCGGCCGACTTGGTCGCCTCGCGCGCCTGCTCGAGCGCCACCACCAGCTCGCTGGCGGCCTTCTCGGCGCGGGCCGTGGCCTCGGCGCGCTCCTGTTCCTTCTTCTGCGCCTGGGCGAGGTTCTCCCGGGCCTCGGCTTCGGCCTTGAGGGCCACGCTCGCCTGCTCCTGGGCCTCGGCGCGGGCGCCGGCGATCACCACCACCGCCACCGAGGCGGCCCCGGCCAGCAGCCCCAGGAAGGCGAGGGCGGCCACGGTGAAGCCGCGCTTGCGCCGGACCTGGCGCGCGGAGAGCTCGATCACCGCGTCGAGGAAGGCCCGCTGCGCCGAGGGGAGATTGCCGCGGTAGCGCCGCTGGAAGCGCAACGCTTCCTCGGCGAGCTCACCGCGCCACAGCACGTCTTCGGCCTTGCCCTTCTGCGTCCACTGCCGGGCGGCGTTGCGCACCTGCTCGAGGAAGGCGGCGTCTTCGCCGCTCTCTTCCAGCCAGCGCTTGAGCATCGGCCAGCTGTGAATGAGGGACTCGTGGACGAGCTCCACCGTCGCAGCGCCCGCGCCCGTCTGCACCACCAGCAGGCGGGCCTGCACCAGCTCGTCGACCAGGCTCTGCAGCTCGGCGCCGTTGGGGTGCAGCTCGTGCAACTCGTCGAGGCCCACCAGCGCACGAGTGCGGTCGGCGGTCACCAGGCGCAGGAAGATCGCCCGCACCAGCGCCTGCGAAGCCGGAGGGACCTTCTCGATCACCGCGTTGGCGTGGCTGGCGAGCGCGCCGGCGACCCCCCCGATGGCGTCGTAGGCCGACTGGGTCAGCACCTTGTTGGCCGCGTCGCGCGCGTCCCACAGCTTGGAAGCCGCGAACTGCAGCAGGGGCAGCGCGCCCGAGGTGGCGGCGAGGTGCGAGATCATGTCGTCGACGATCGCCGGCGACTCGAAGCGGTAGCCCGCCATCTCCGCGGGCGAGACGATCGCCTCGCGCAGCCCGTCGTTGCCCGGCGAGTTCAAGAACACCAGGCCCTGGCTCAGCTCGGCCATGAAGCGGGGATCTTCAGGCACCCGATCGAGGAAGTCGCTGCGGATCGAGATCACCAGGCGGATGGGCGAGGTGGGATCGTCGGCCACGGCCGCCAGCGAGGCGGTGAACGCCTGCCGCTCCGCCGCGTCGGGCACCATGGTGTAGAGCTCTTCGAACTGATCGATGAAGAGCAAGATGCTCTTCTTTTCGCGGCGCGCGCGCCCGCGGAGCACCGCGCCCACGAAGCCCGGCTCCTTGACCAGGCGCTGCTCGAGCTTCTTCTGCTCGGCCAGCTCGTCGGCGATCGACGCCGAGGTGCTCAGCATGGGGGTGATGAGCGAGGCCAGGCCCGCGAGGGGGTGGCGGCCGGGTCGCAGCACCAACGCTTCCCAGTTCTCCCCCGAGCGCTTGAGCGCGGGCACCAGGCCTGCGCGCACGAAGGACGACTTGCCCGCGCCCGAAGGGCCGACGATGGCCAGCAAGGGGCGCTCGCGCACCCGGTTCACGGTGGCGGCGATCTCCTGGCCGCGCCCGAAGAAGCGGTTGGCGTCGCTCTCCTGGAAGGCGGAAAGGCCCGCGTACGGGCTCTCGTCGATCTTCAGCTCGCGGGTGTAGCGCCCGGGCATGAAGGGCTCCAGCGCTCGCAACAGGGTGACCGCGTCGGGGAAGCGCTGTTCCTTTCGCTTGAGCAGGCAGCGATCGACGATGGCCACCAGCTCGGCCGGCACGTCGGGCGCCTTCGAGCGCAGGCTGGGCATCGGCGTGTCGAGCATGCCGGTGACCATCAGCTGGTGACCCTTGAGCGGATCGAGCGGGTGTTTTCCCGCCAGCATCTTGAACAGCATGATGCCCACCGCCCAGATGTCGGCGCGGTGGTCGATGGGCACCCCGATGCCCCACTGCTCCGGGGCCATGTACGAGAGGGTGCCCATCATCGCGCCCTGCTGCGTCAGCTCGCTGTCATCCTCGTCCTCGAGGTTGGTCTTGGGCGCGCGGGGCCGCGACATCACCGGCAGCGCGCCCTGGTCGTCGCCCTGCAGCACCTTGGCGATGCCGAAGTCGAGCACCTTGGTCTGGCCCGACTCGGTGATCATGATGTTGTCGGGCTTGAGATCGCGGTGAACGATGCCCTGGCTGTGCGCGAAGGCGAGGGCCTTCACCACCGGCACCATCAACTCGACCGCGCGCGCGGGCGGCAGCGCCCTGGTGTCCGGCGCCACCTTGGTGAGGGTGTTGCCGGTGATGTACTCGAACACCATGAACGGCATGCCCTGCCAACCGTCGACCTCGAAGATGATGACGATGTTCTCGTGCTGCACCGCCGCCGTGGTGCGCGCCTCGAGGATGAAGCGCTTGGTGAGCTCGGGCGAGTGCGTGCGCAGGAACTTGATCGCCACCCGCCGGCCCAGCCGGGTGTCACGCGCCAGGTAGACCGAGCCCATGCCGCCGCGCCCCAGCAGGCGGATCACCTCGTAGTGGTGAATGCGGGTGCCCGTCTCGGGCTCTTCGATCTTCACCTGGCCCTCGGGCCCGGTGATCTCCTTGCTCGCCACCGGCGTCAGCGACTGCGACGAGCCCGACGAACGCGAAGGGGCGGGGGGCGGCGCAGGCGGCAGGGTGGCCGGCCGGGCCATCGGGGGCCTCACGGGCGGCGGAACTGCCGGCGCGACGGGCGGGTTCGAGTCGTTCTTGATGACCGTCTGCTGATCGGCCTCGGCGTCAGTGGGGTTCGTCTTGCTCAAGGGGCTTCCTTCGCTCAAGCGCGGATGCGGGCGCCGAGTGTACGGTGTTTCGTCGGAAGGTGAGCGGGCTTCAGTCTTCGCCGCGAACCAACTGCTCGAGCGTCTTCGACGGATCGAGGTATTCTGCAAATTTCCGCTCGAGGTACTTCTTGGCCTGGCCGCGCAGCAGCATGCCGGGGTCGCTGGCCTCTCCGGCGATGCGCCTGCCTTCCACCTCGAGCTTGCCGTCGATCGTCACCCCCACGGCCTTGCCCTTCATGGTGGCGCCCACGCCGGTCCACGCCGAGGTGACGCCGTACTTGCGGTTCCAATAGCTCAGCAGCGCCTCGACGCGCTTCTTCGCGTCTTCGACGGGGAGGGTGTTCGGCACCTCGAACTTGATGAAGCCCATGACTGAGAGTTCCTTTCAGGTACGGCGGGCGGTCTGGTGGAGCTCGAGCACGATGTTGCCTTCCTTGAACAGCCGGACGGCGCCCGAGGTCTGGCTCACCACCAGCGCGATGCACTTGGTGGTGGCGGTGATGCTGGCCGCCGCGGCGTGACGCGCGCCGAGGCCTAAGGGAATCTTCACGTTCTCGTCGCTGGCCGAGAGGTAGCGCCCGGCCGCGAGCACCACGCCGTCTTCGCGAATGACGAACGCGCCGTCGAGCACCGAGAAGTTCTTGATCGCTTCGCGGATCCGCGGGTCGAGCACGTTGCGCTCGCTCTCCGAGAGGCCCTGGAAGGGGTTGATGGTGAGCTGGCGGCTGGTCTCCATCACCGCGTTGTGATCGCCGATGGCGATGATGGTGCCGATCGGGTGGCCCTCGAAGCCTTCCTGGCCGATCTGCAGCGCGAGCTGAATGAGCGCGTCGATCACCTGCGAGTTGAACTCGTCGCCCAGCTTCACGCCTTCGATCGCCACCCGATCGTCGAGCGAGCCGCCGATGCGCATCGTCATCATGGTGTCGAGGTGCCGGCCGATGCGGCCGGTGAGGCAGAGCACCGCGTCGCCTTCCTTGAACTCACCCTGCGAGAGCGCGGAGACGATGGCCATCTTCACCCGCTCGGTGCGCGAGTAGTCGTAGGCGGGGATGACGATCGCCCGCTCTTTCCTCGAGAGCAGCTCCTGCCCGATCGCCTCTGCGGTCACCGCGTAGATCAACTTCTTGCGGCACTTGCGCCCCCGCAGATCGGCAGGGGGAATGGTGGTGTCACCGATCACCAAGAGGTGATCGACGTCAGAGGTGCTGGCCAGCGCCAGGGCACTCCTCAAGAACTCGCGATCCAGCCGCCCGGCTTCAGACATGAGGTGCAGATCTTACGTCCCCATAAATGAAATCAAAGGCTTATTTCCGAATGGCTTGACTCTGCAGACCGCCATCTCCATAGTGCTGGACCTTCATTTTTTGCCGCTGAGGAGCCATGTCAGAAAAGGGTCAGCTGTCGCAGAAGGATCTCAAGCGCTTCAAGAAGTCCCTCGAGGACAGCCGCAAGGCGATCATCGAGAACGCGCGGAAGACCATGGAAGAGGAGTCGAACTTCGACACCGACGATCTGCCGGACGAGATCGACCAGGCCTCCAGCGAGTACGCCCAGTCGATGGCGTTCCGGCTGCGTGACCGCGAGAAGTTCCTGCTCAAGAAGATCGAGAAGGCCCTTCAGCGCATCGAAGACGGCACCTTCGGCATGTGCGAGCGGTGCGAAGAGCTCATCACCATGAAGCGCCTCGAGGCGCGCCCGGTGACGACCCTCTGCATCCGCTGCAAGGAAGAGCAGGAGAAGAAGGAAAAGTCGTACGGCTGACTTACCGGAGCGGAGCCGGTAGCGCCGGAACGGCGTGCGAGACAGTTCGAAGCGCAGCGAAGAACTGGCCGAGGCGAAGCGACCCAGCAACACAGAGCCGGCCTCTCTTCGAGGGGACCGGCTCTTTTCACGTCTTCAGCTCAGCTCGACCCGAACCAGCTGCCGGCCGATGAGGAACTGATCGCCGTTGTCCACGAAGGACGGCGCGCCCAGGCGCAGGAAAGTGCCGTTCGACGAGCCTAAGTCGCGCAGCATCAGGCGCTCGGGGGCGACCTGCAGCACCGCGTGTCGGCCCGAGACGAAGCCGTCGGAAGGGAAGGTGATGTCGCCGTTTTCCCGGCCGATGTTGTTCTCGCCGTCCTTGAGCGGGTAGGCGCCGCCCCGAATGCCGCCTTCGAGCAACTGCAAAAGGCGGAAGCGGTGGCCGGCGTCGGGCGAGCCCCACGCGGTGGCGCCGTCTTCGGCGGGGGTGAGCGGAGGCACCGGCTCGACCACCAGGCGCTGCCGGCCCACCCGAATCTCTCCGCCCGAGGGCACCTCGCGCTCGGCGCGCAGCCGGGTGAACACCCCGTTGCCGCCGCCCACGTCTTCGACGGCCAGGCGGGAGCCCGAGAAGAACAGGCGCATCTGGGTGTCGGCGACGAACGGATCATCGGTGATCGCCAGATCGCCCGTGCGGCCGCACAGCATCACGTCGCCGCGCATGGGAATGACGGACTCGGGGCCGCCATCGGCGCGGACGACGCGCACAGCGACGCGGGGGCGATTGGCAGCAGGCATGACGCGTCACTGCATACCACGGCTCCAGGGGTAGGGCGTTCTTTGGAGAGGCCCCGCCCCGGGGAATCTGCTGTGGCGCAACCCGTCAGGCCGTGGAACAGTCGTTGACGATCGTGGCCGCCCCGGACGAACTCATCGGCAAGACCGTCGCCACGAAGTACCTCGTCGAGCAGATGATCGGCGAAGGCGGCATGGGCAAGGTCTACAAGGCCATCCAGATCGCCCTCGACAAGCCCGTGGTGCTCAAGGTGCTGCGGCAGGCGCTCTTGTCCGACGAGCGCACCGTCAAGCGCTTCCAGCGCGAGGCGAAGGCCGCCAGCCGGCTCAATCACCCCAACTCGATCAGCGTGCTCGACTTCGGGCAGGCGGCCGACGGCGCGATGTACATCGCCATGGAGTACGTCCAGGGCAAGGACCTGCACCACATCCTCTCCCGCGAATGGCCGCTGCCCGAAGCGCGGGTGATTCGCTTGATGAGCCAGGTGCTCTCCGCGCTCGCCGACGCGCACTCCGCCGGCGTCATCCACCGCGATCTCAAGCCCGAGAACATCATGGTGGAGCAGCGCCGGGGCGAGGCCGACTTCGTCAAGGTGCTCGACTTCGGCATCGCGAAGATCGTCGACGGCAGCATCGACGAAGACGGTCCGGCGCTCACCCGCGCGGGCTTCGTGTGCGGCACCCCGGAGTACATGTCGCCCGAGCAGGCGCGCGGCGCGCAGCTCGATCACCGCAGCGATCTCTACGCGGTGGGCGTGATCATCTACCAGCTGATGTGCGGCATGTTGCCGTTCGACTCCGACTCCGCCGTCGGCTTCGCCACCAAGCACCTCACCGAGATCCCCCTTCCGCCCACCAAGCGCCGCCCCGAGGCGCGGGTGTCGGTCGCGATGGAGCGCCTGATCATGAAGGCGCTGGCGAAGAACCCCGACGATCGCCCGCAGACGGCCGAGCAGTTCCGCGCCGAGCTGCTCGCGATCGAGAAGGAACGCCGCGCCTCGGTGGGCACCGCGCGCCGGCCGGCCGCCAGCTCTCAGCCGGGCCTCGCCACCGTGCGCAAGGTGACGCCGATCGATCAACAGGAGACGCGGGTCAACCCGCCGCCTTCGCCCTGGGCGTCGACCGAGAACACCGTCAAGGCGTCCTCGCCGATCGCCGGCCCCGTGCCCGACGAGGCCACCGGCAAGAGCACCTCGCCCGATCGCGACACCCTGCCGGGCGCGGGGGCGAGCTCAATCATCTTCAAGGTGGCCACCGTGCTGCTGGTGCTGCTCGCCCTGGGCATCGGCGCGCTCTACGCCTGGAGCGTGATGCAGAAGCCGCGCGAGGTGTACGTGCCTCCGCCCAACGCGCCCCTCACCGGCACCGGCCAGCTCTACGAGTACGATCCCCCGCGAGAGACGCGCCGCCCGGGCGACGGCGCGCGCGAGGCCAACGAAGGCGATGGCGCCTGGCACACCGGCAACACCGAGGTGGCGCTCACCAGCTACCTGCGCGCGTGGCAGGCCGACCCGCAGCCCGAGCTCGCGCTGAAGATAGGCGAGCTCTACTTCCAGAAGGACATGACGGTCGAGGCGCGCGCGTGGTGGGCGAGGTACCGCAAGGACTCCGCGGGCGCGAAGGCGCAGCCCTACATCGATCAGCTGCTGGAGAAGTGAAGCGCCTTCAGCTGAGCGCTTCGACCTGCAGCGTCTGCTGGCCCACGCGCAGGCGATCGCCCGCCTTGAGCGGCCGCTCGCCGGTGACGCGCACGTAGGTCCCCAGCCCGCCCGAGAGATCGCGAATCATCGCGCCGTCGGGCAGGGGGGAGATCTCGCAGTGCCGCGGGGCCAGCCCCTCGTCGTTGGGGTAGCTGAAGTCGCAGCGGCCCTGGCCGACGGTGAGCACGGGGCCCGGGCTCAGCAGGCAGCGGCCGCCGCGATCACCGAGCATCACCTCTTCCACCGCGTAGTGGATCTGCCCGTTGGGCACGGTGGCCCCGTACACCAGCAGGTCGCTCTTGTTCCACGGCTCGGCCGGCTCGACCGCGCCGATGAAGCGGAAGAGGCGAAGCCCGGTGCAGAAGGTGCCGTTGGCGGGGATGGTCTCGGTGCTGTTGATGCTGACGTACACGCCCGAGGTCGAGGTCTCGTCCCGCACGAAGAGCTTCCCGTCGCGCACGCTCAGGGTGGCGTGCAGCGGCGAGATGAAGGGATCGTCGGGGAAGAGGATGGCGCCCTTCGCGCGGCCCACCTGCGCGCCGGTGGCGGCGAGGCGGAAGCGCTGACCGCGCGCCGGCCCCGCCAGCACGGTGAGCCCGAACTTGGGGCCGGCCACCTGCGGCGCGGTCTGCGTGGGCGCGGAAGACTGAAAGGTCGGCCGCGGCGGGGGGCCGCGCGAGGGCGGGGGGGGCGGCGCCGCGGCAGGCGCCGAGCGCCCCTTGAGCCCCGGTGGCGCGCTGGGCGCGACCGCGGGAATCGGAGCGGCGGGCGTGGTGGGCTCGTTGGCGGCGAAGTCCATCTGCGGGGGCTGGAGCCGGGGCGAGGGGTCGGTGCGGGCGGCCACCGCGCTGCCCTCGGTCGCGCTGCCGCAGGCCATGCAGCGCACCGCGGCGACCACGTTCAAGAAGTCGCACGATGGGCAAACGACCCCAAGGTTCTTGGTCAACAGCGCGGGCATGGGCAGGGCATAGTCAAACAACCCAAGTCTTTCCGCAACAATGGCGAAGACTTCCTTCGATTCCCCTCATCTTCGGTGGGGGGCCTGTCGAAAGAGCGCTGACGCATTGCGCCACGACGGCCGGGTGTTACGCTTCGGCACGTTTGATCCGTCTGAACGACATTTTGCAGCGCGTCGCCGGTTATCACCCCGATCCCGACCTCGACATCATCAAGAAGGCCTACGTGTATTCGGCGAAGGTCCACCAGGGGCAGGTTCGCAAGTCTGGCGAGCCCTACCTGATCCACCCGCTCGAGGTCGCGGGGATCCTGGCGCAGCTGCGGCTGGACGAGGCCTCCATCGTGGCGGGGCTTCTCCACGACACCGTGGAGGACACCCTGGCCACCATCGAGGAGATCAAGGAGCTCTTCGGTGAAGAGGTGGCGCTCATCGTCGACGGGGTGACCAAGCTCGGAAAGTTCAGCGCCAGCCAGCAGCTCTCCCAGGAAGAGAAGCAGGCCGAGAACTTCCGCAAGATGCTGGTGGCGATGGCCCAGGACATTCGGGTGATCCTGGTGAAGCTGGCCGATCGCACCCACAACATGCGGACCCTCGATCACATGACCGAGGAGAAGCAGGCGCGCATCGCCCAGGAGACGCTCGACATCTACGCGCCGCTGGCCAATCGCCTCGGCATCAGCTGGGTGAAGACCGAGCTCGAAGATCTCTCGTTCCGCTACACCCGCCCCAAGGACTACCTCGAGCTCGAGAACAAGGTCGCGCGCAAGAAGAAGGAGCGCGAGAAGTACATCGATGACGTGGTGCAGATCATCGAGGCCAAGCTGAAGGAATCGGGCGTGCCCGCGAAGGTCAGCGGGCGCTTCAAGCACTTCTATTCCATCTACAAGAAGATGCGCTCGCAGGGCATCGACTTCGAGCAGGTGCCCGACGTGATCGCCTTTCGCGTGATCGCGCCCGAGCTGGGCCAGTGTTACGGCGCGCTGGGGCTGGTGCACCAGATGTGGAAGCCGGTGCCGGGTCGCTTCAAGGACTTCATCGCGATCCCCAAGCCGAACATGTACCAGTCACTGCACACCACGGTGATCGGGCCGCTCTCCGAGCGCATCGAGATCCAGATCCGCACCGAGGAGATGCACCGGGTCGCCGAAGAAGGCATCGCCGCGCACTGGGCCTACAAAGAAGGCCGCAGCGCGATGAGCAGCGACGACGAGAAGTTCGCCTGGCTGCGGCAGCTGCTCGAGTGGCAGCAGGACCTGAAGGACCCCAAGGAGTTCCTCGACACGGTGAAGGTCGATCTCTTCACCGACGAGGTCTTCGTGTTCACCCCCAAGGGCGACGTGAAGAGCCTGCCGCGCGGCGCCACCCCCATCGACTTCGCGTACGCGATCCACTCCGGGGTGGGCGAGAAGACCGTGGGCGCGAAGGTGAACGGGAAGATCGTTCCCTTGCGCTACAAGCTCAAGAACGGCGACCAGGTCGAGGTGCTGACCAGCCCCCAGGCGCACCCCAGCAAGGACTGGATCACCTTCGCCAAGACCAGCCGCGCGCAGCAGAAGATCCGCGCGTTCATCAAGCAGCAGCAGCGCGACAAGAGCCTCATCCTCGGGCGCGAGCTCACCGAGCGCGAGTTCAAGCGCTTCGGCCTCAACCTGAACAAGCTGATCAAGGGCGGCGACCTGAAGAAGCCCGCCGAGGGCTACGGCTTCCGCAGCGAAGAAGACCTGCTGGTGGCGGTGGGCTACGGCAAGGTGCAGCCCAGCCAGCTGGTCGACCTGCTGGTACCCAAGGAGAAGCTCGAAGAGCTGCGCGAGAAGGAGAAGTCGCCCGCGGAGTCTTCCGGCTCGGGGCTCTTCCAGACCGTCAGCGAGCTCGCGAAGAAGGTGGTCGGACGGAAGTCCTCGAGCGGCGTCACCATCGGCGGCATCGACGACGTGCTGGTGCGCTTTGGCCGCTGCTGCAACCCGGTGCCGGGCGACGCGATTCTCGGCTTCATCACCCGCGGCCGGGGCGTCACCGTGCACACGCACAACTGCGACAAGGCGAAGGCCACCGATCCCGAGCGCAAGGTCGACGTGGCGTGGGACGTGCGCGGCGACTTCCGCCGGCCGGTCACCCTGCGCGTGCTCACCGCCGATCGGCCGGGGCTGCTCGCCGACATGTCGCAGATCTTCAGCAAGAAGGGCGTCAACATCAGCCAGGCCAACTGCCGGGCCACGGGCGACGATCGCGCGGTCAACACCTTCGAGGTCACCATCACCGACCTCAAGCAGCTGACCGACCTGATGCGGAACATCGAGAAGCTCACCGGGGTGTTCTCCGTCGAGCGGGTCTGAGCGGAGCCGGCCTGACGGAACGTCAGGCCAGCCAGCACCGGAGCGAAGCGGAGGGCTGGGCCAAGGCGAAGCGACCAGAGACACAGTGTTTGATCGATCGGGCCGGGTTCGGGCATCTGATAGCTTGGCCGCATGGCGCGTGACGTGATCCATTCCGAGCAGGCTCCCAAGGCAATTGGCCCCTACTCACAGGCGATCGCCGTCTCTGGCGGCGGCAAGACCGTGTTCCTCTCCGGGCAGATTCCGCTCGATCCCGCGACGATGGAGATCGTTTCGGGCGACGTCAGCGCTCAGACCGAGCGCGTGATGAAGAACCTCGAAGCGGTGCTGGCGGCGGCGGGCGGCGGGTTCGCCAACGTGGTCAGGTGTGGCATCTTCCTGACCGATCTCGCTGATTTCGGGAAGGTCAACGAGGTCTATGGTCGCTACTTTCCTGCGAATCCCCCGGCGCGAGCGACCGTTCAGGTCTCTTCGCTCCCGCGGGGGTCGAAGGTCGAGATCGACTGCATCGCAGTCATCTGAGGGACGGCCGGCAGAAGAAGTGGAGAGATGAATGTCGCTCAAGACGCTGCTGATCGCGCTCGTGCTCGTTCCCCTGGTGGGGCTGGCCCAGACCGCGACCGAATTCTCGCCGCCGCCGATGGTGCCGGCCTCGCCCCCGCCGATGCCACCCGCCGAGCCGACCTCGCCCGGAACGCCTCCGCCTCCCTCCACCGTGCCGCCTCCGGGTTACGTGCCGGGTCAGGGCAAGTCGGCGTACCCCTATTCGCCGTACGGACAGCCGAAGGCGCAGGAAAAGCCCGGCCCTGAAATCGGCCTGATGGTGAGCGAGTCACTCTTCGGTTCGCTGACCGCCGCGGGCGTCACGGTGCTGCCGTACTTCCTGCTCTTCGCGAACAACCAGATCGGCGATCCGACGCTCTCGTCGATCATCTTCTGCCTGATCTTCGGCGCCGCTCCGCTGGCGGTGGCGCAGACCCAGGTGAGCCTCGCGAACGGCAGCCGCCACTACCAGACCGAGATGTGGATCCCCGCCCTGGTGGGCCTCGCAGGGGAAGCCGGTGTGCTGGGCATCTTCTACGCGACCGGCTGGCTACCGACGGGGCAGGCGAGCGGAGGCGTACCCAACGGCGGCAGCGTCGCCTGGCTCATGATCGGCGCCATCGGCCTCGTGCCGTTGCTGCAGATGGCCGCCATCAATCTCTTCAAGCAGCCCAAGGCAGGGCAGGCGTTCGGCGTCATCGGCGATCCCGTGAAGGGGATCGGGGTGGCCTTCGCTCCTCCCACCGCGGCGCCCATTCTCGCGCCCTCCGCTTCGGGCACCACGATGGGCGTTCAGCTCTCGTTCCTGCGCGGCAACTTCTAGAAGAGCCGGTAGCCGATGCCGAGCCGGCCCGCCCACGCCACCCGGTAGTGCGGGTCGACGTCATCCTTCCCTTTGGTGGCGTCGAAGCCGAGGTGCGCGGAGACCAACAGCGAGAGGTTGCTGCCGAGGTGGAACTCCGCCCCCGCGCCCAGCAGCGGCGTCACCTGGAAGCCGGACACCGTCAACGCGATCGCCACCGGCAACTCGAACTGCGCGATGCCCGAGATGGTCTGGGTGAAGTCGTACGAGGCGTTCAAGGCGAGGCGCGGCCGCAGCCCCAGGAAACCGAAGTTGAAGGGGTCGATGTAGCGGGCGCCGCTGTTGAGCTCGAGGCCGAGCGCGATTCCCGGGGCGAGCCGCAGCTTGTCCGCCTGGAACACCCCGAACTTGAAGCCCACCTCGCCGAGCACCGAGACCTCGAAGATGTTGAACAGGCCGCGCGCCTCGAACTCCACCAGGCCGAACCCCTGGCGGTAGCCGACGCCCACGTCCGGCGCGCCCACGAAGCCGTAGAGCGCGTTGGTGCCCGCGGGCAGGGAAGCGGGTGCCATCACGCCACCGGTGACACGGGTCTCGAGAGCGGTCGCCGGCTCAGCGGCGAGCATCAACGTGAGCAGGGCAGTGGAGATCATCGCCCTGCAACGTACCTGTGTCGCCGGGGCTGCCAATTTTCCAGCCCTGCGAAATGAGTCAGGTTCCTCCCCCGCGACCGCCGTTTTTTTGACCGACCCCTTCCGGCGCTACAGCCTTGTGGCATGGCGACTTCGACGCGGAAGAGCTCAGCGGCGGTGCAGGGTCGGCGGTACCCGCGGTTCTTCCTCGACGTCGATTGGTTCGTGGTCTCGAACGGGTGCTCCACGCTGGGCCGGGGAATCGAGCTCTCGGTGCGCGGCGCGATGTTGCCGGTGACCTGCACCAGCCCCTTCACGGAAGACGTCACCCTCTATCTCGCCTTGCCCATGCGCCCGCAGATGGTGAAGGTGCAGTGCGCCGCCGCCAACGGCCGCCGCGGCTGGATGCTCATCTTCAAAGAGGTCTCGCCCGCAGATCTGCAGCTGCTGGGACACACCCTGCTGACCGAGTTCGGCGTCGCCGCGCTGCCCAACCTGGAGCGCCGCACCGAGCACCACGTGGAGCTGAGCTGAAAGGCCCAGTAATTCCAGCGACTTGTCGATTTGTTGTGATGTGGTCTCTCGCGCTATGCAGTGCGCATGGCTCACACCGTGGCGCACACGTCGCTGGACCTCCGTTCTCCCCTCCCGCAGCCCGCCGCCCGCAAGCCGCTCGTCCTGGTCATCGACCCGAATGAGTCGGCGCGCTCGGTGCTCGAGGTGGCGATGGGTCGTGACGGGTTCGAGGTGTGGAGCTCGGCGTCGGCCAAGCTGGGGCTGATGCTCCTGCAGGGCCGCCTGCCCGACGTGATCATCCTGGAGTCGGAGCTCGACGGTGAGGACGGCATCTCCTTCGTGGCTGAGCTGCGCGGTGACGATCGCCTCGCTTCGGTCCCGGTGCTGCTGCTGGCGAAGGCCGACGATCAGAACGTCGAGGCGCTCGCCGACGTGGTGGGCGTGGACGACTTCATTCAGAAGCCCGCGTACGCGCGTGACGTGGCGGCGCTGGTTCGGGTGGAGCTCGCCAAACGCCAGGGTGGCCCGCTGCGCTTCGACGCGAAGCAGCTTCCCCCGGTGCAGCTGCTGCGCGCGCTGCTGACCTGCCCGCGCTCGGGCCGGCTGCTGCTGGTCGACGGCCGCGCCGAGGTGCGGTTCCGTTCGGGCAAGGTGATCGACGCCCGCTTCGACACGCGCGGCGGCAACCTCGACATGCTGGTGCGCGCGCTGGCGCTCACCTCGGGCAGCTACGAGCTCGTGGCGGAGCCGGTCGACGGCTTCGCCGAGCTGCAGTGCGGCCTGCGTGAGCTGGTGGAGCTGGTGCTGCCGCGCCTGCAGAAGTGGTCGCGAGTGGTGCAGCGCAGCCTGCCGCTCGACGCGCGCCTCACGGTCGACTTCAGCCGGCTGGCGACGGGCCTCAAGGCGATGCCCGATGAGGTGAACGGCATCGTGCAGCTGTTCGACGGCTTCCGCCCGGTGCAGCAGGCACTGATCGACAGCGCCTTCAACGAGACCCTCACCCTCGAGGTCGCCACCCGCCTGTACCTGATGGGCGTGCTCGGCCCGGCGCGCGACACCCGGAGCGAGCTGCTCGAGCCGCGCCCGATGCCCCGGCTGTTCGAGCCGCGCGCCGCCGAGGCGGAAGAGCTGATGCAGCAGCTCTTCGCCGGCACCGCGGAGATCCGCGGCACCGAGAGCGGCACCGGCGACGATCAAGACTGGTTCTCGCCCTCGGTGCTGGGCGACGAGCTCGAGCTCTCCGATCCGAACGGGGGTTGGACCACCTCGCCCGTTCCCGCCAGCCTCGCCGAGGGCCTCGCGCCCGAGCTCGCGGCCCAGCTCGACGCCTTCCACACCCCGATGCGCGTGGAAGCGGCTCCGGTGTCGCCCGCGGTCACCGCGGCGCAGCACTTCGCCTCCACTCAGCCTTCGCTCGGTGCGGACACCGCGCTCGAGGCGGCCCTGCTGAAGGCGGTCGAGGCTCACCCCGACCAGGAAGCACTGGACGTCGCTGCGGCCGCGCACAAGGCCCAGGCGCGCGATCGCCAGGCTCGCATCGAGACGCCGTGGATGACGCCCATCGTCGAGGTGGCCGCGCCGGCCGCCGTGTCCACCGCCCCCTCCGCGCCCACGGTCGAGGTCGCAGCAGAGCTCGCCTTCTTCGAGCAGCCCGAGGTGCTCCCCGAGCCCAGGGCGGCGCGCCGGGTGTGGCCGTACGTCGTCGGTGCGGTGGCGATCGTCGGGCTGATGCTGGTGATCGAGAGGCAGCGCGAGGCGGCTCCTGTCGAGGCGAAGGCCGAGCCCACCGTGGCGGTGGCTGTCGCGGCGCTGGTGCTCCCTGACCTTGCCCCGCCGGTGTTGGTGGAGGAGGCGACTCCCGAAGAAGAGCTCGCTCCGGTCGCGATCGACGTCTCGGAGAACCTGAGCGAGGCCACCCGGCTCTACAACGCCGGCCAGTTCAAGAAGGCCGTCAGCGTGCTGGAGCAGGTGGTCGCCGACGAGCCGATGTCGGTGCCGGCGTGGAACCTGCTCGGGCTGGCCCGGTACGACTCGCTCGACACCGCGGGCGCGCGCACGGCGGCGGACACGGTGGTCGGGCTCGACCCGAAGAACGCCCGCGTACAGATCCTCCTGGCGACGCTCCACTTCGACGCCAACGAGAAGGACCTCGCTCACGCGGCGCTGCAGAACTACCTCGAGCTCGAGCCCAACGGCGCCGAGGTTGCCGAGGTGCAGGCCCTGCTCAAGCGTTGAGCTCCTCCCTGAGGTGCGGCAGGCCCAGAAGAACGCGTTGAGCTTCGGGTCCCCCCAGTGCTCGACG
>VFKJ01000102.1 GCA_009885595.1 Myxococcales bacterium
CGCTCCTCCGTGCGATGAGCGCGGCCCAATCGATGGCATCGGACCTTTGTGGCAGTATCCGCAACAGGGACGCACCCACTCCGTCCCGTGAGCGTCCTTGCTCGGAGCCGAGGGCCCGCGCGCAGCGAGCAACGAAGCAAACCCCGCCCTCACCGCGTTCTCTCGAGGCCACCTCGCTGAACTACTGCGCGAGGTACCCGCCATCGACCGCGTCGGTGGTCGGGGAGCGAGCCCTCACCCCGGGGGCGCGGGGATGGGCGAGATGAAGAGCGTCTGTTCGGTGCGCGACGGCGCGTGCTTCCACTTCGCGAGCTGGGCGTCGAAGTCGTGCACCACCTGGCCCGCGGAGACCTCGAGGTCGGCGTTGTGCGGGTACTGCAGCTGCGGCACGTAGATCTCGCTGGGCGCGCTGATCGACGGGTCGTGCAGCACCGTCAGCTCGAAGCGCCGTGACCTGAGGTCGAAGCCATACCGAACCACCGAGCCCGCGATCGCCAGCGGCCGCGGCCGCACCACGGCGTTCAGGGCGCGGTCGCCTTCGTCAGGAGAGCTGAGGCTGAAGATCGACAGGTCTTCGCCATTCCAGCCATCGCCGTCCGCGTGGGTGTTGTCCGAGGTGTAGTTCCACAAGGTGGCGTTCACCTTCGCGTCCTCCACGGCGGTCAGGGTGCGATTCATCGCCGCGCGCTGCAGCCGGTAGTCGTGGGTGCGAAACGCGCGCCCCCCGCGCAAGTCGAAGGCGATGCCCAACTCACCGACGAGCAGTGGAAGTCCCCGCTCCCGCGCCTCAGCGGCCAGCCGCCCAAGCTGCTGCGCGAAGCTCTTGCGAATGCGCCGGGCGCCGAACAGCGGCCGCTGCGTGAACGCGTCCGCCGCGAGGAAGGAACGGAAGTCCTTCATGAACAACACGTAGCCGTCATACCAGTGCGGCGCCCACGCGGCCGGGCCCTTGCCCATCCACGGAGGCCCCGGGCGCAGCGCCTCTCCCTGCAGCAACACCGCGAGCGCAGGGGCGAGGCGGTGGATGCGCGCCGCGCCCTCAGCATGGAACGGCGCGAGGAAGTCGGCGGCGAAGTCCACCGCGCGCTCGCCCACGTGCGAGAAGTGACGCGGCCTCAGCAGGCGAGGGGTGGCCTCGTCGCGCCACACCTCGTGCTCGAGCCACACGCACGACGCGCCCGCCCGCCAGGCGCGCTCGCGGTTCGGGTTCATCAGCTCGCGACCGACCACGCGGGTCCCCAAGAGCCCGCGCTGCAGGCGCTCCACCTCGAACGAGTGCCCCATGCCCAGCGCCATCGACTGGAGCGGAGAGGGCATCGCCCCCACCTCCACCGGCGCGCCCGGCACCTCGAGGTTCTTCCAGCCGAGGTAGCCCGCGCTCGGCTCGTTGAGCAGGTCGACCCCGAAGACGTTCGGCAGCCCGGCGACGCGGCGCACCACCTGCTCGACCGCGCCCAGGAAATGTTCCTGCAGGTACCGCTGCGCGCCGACGCCGTCGATGAGGGTGCGGGGCGCGAAGGTGTCTCCGCCGAAGAACAACGTGAACATCGTCGCGCAGCCGAGCTTCCCCGCGTTGGTGGGCCAGATCATCTTCGGCGGCGGCCCTGCGTGCTCCGCCTCGAGGAAGGCGGCGCCGGTGCGGTGCAGCGTCTTCAAGTCGAAGCCGATCGCCTCGAGCGTCCAGGCGGGCGCGCCGTCGCCCCCGGTGAAGCGGCTCCACACGTCCTGGTGGAAGTCGATGAACACGTCGAGCCCGTGCTCCCCGGCGCGGCTGATCAACGCCTCGAGGTAGTCGAGGTACGCGAGGTCGTACTGCCGGGGGCCCGCGTGCTCGACGGCCTCCCAGGTGACCACCAGGCGCAGGGTGGTCAGGCCCCAGCGGCGCAGGCGGGCGAAGTGCACGTCGGCGTCCTCGAGCGGAAAGGGCCGGCCCACGAAGCTCGAGCCCTCGCGCGGCAGCTTCGAGCTGCCCCCGACGTTCACGCCGCGCAAGAGCAGGGTGCGCCCGTGTTCGTCGACGAACTGCTCTCCTTCGATGCGGATCATTCGGGCGGGCGACTTCCGGCCGCCGTTGATCGCAGCACTCCGAGGACGAGCAGGCGAGTCATCGGGCACCGTTCTACCCCTGCCCGGCCCCGTTCAGCAGCCGGGATCGCCCGCCGCGCACTCGGTGACGGAGAGGTTGTACTCCGCGCCTCCGCCCGGGTTGGCCGCGTTGACCGCCAGGTAATAGGTGCCCGCTGACAGCGTGGCCGCCACCAGCCGGGGGTCGGTGCGCAGGCAGGTAGAGAGGCTTTGGCCCGAGAGCAGGCTCACGCGCTGCGCGTTCACGCCTCCGCCGAGCACCAGCGCGCGCAGCGAGGTGGTGCGGGTGAGCACCAGGCGGTACAGGTTCTGCGGGCCAGCGACCGCCGGCGCGCCGGGGCACGAGAGCGGCGCGTCGGGAGTGAAGGTGGACTGCCGCAGATCGCGCAGCTCACCGTAGGGCAGCTGCGAGACCTGAAAAGGTGACGCCCTCGAGCCGTCGCCGCCGAGGCGGGCCGCGCCCGGGTCGAGGGTCACCGCGCTCTGCTCGAACACCTGCTGCATGCGATCGAGCGCCTGCAGGGTGATCAGGTTCCTCACGTTGTAGCCGTGGCGCAGGCTGGCCGGGTCGAAGTGGCAGCACTTGTTGTACGCCGCGCAGGTCGGGTGCACCGAGTCACTGCTCAGCCCATAGGGCGGGCCCAGCGCCATCAGCTCGCGGGTGAGATCGATCAGCGGCACCTGGCGGCCCTGCGCGATGGCCCGCGCCACGCCGGAGTAGACGGGCACGTAGCGCAGCCGGTCGCCGTCGGTGCGGGGCGGCATGGTGGTGAGCAGCGGGATGACGCCGCGGGCCAGCAGCGCGTCGGTGATGGCGCGCAGGCTCGCCTCGTAGGCCTGGGCTTGATCCGCGACCGGGTAGGCGCCGTTGCCGTAGTACGCGATGTCGTTCGAGCCAAACATCACCACCGCGTAGCGAGGCGTGGCGGCAGCCAGCTCCCGCTCGAGGGGTGAAGGCGCGCCCGAGACCGCCCAGCTGGCGCCCATGCCCACGCGGGTGGCGAGGCTGGGCCGCGTCCAGGAATCGTCGGCGCCGATGGGCGTCACCTTGAAGTGATCGATGGTCGACGCCAGCGAGCCGAAGGCCCCCAGGTTGACGTTGAAGTCCCAGCTGACCGTGCCGCCCACGATGCCGTCGAAGCAGTTGAGGAAGTAGCCCCCGCTCACG
>VFKJ01000231.1 GCA_009885595.1 Myxococcales bacterium
CGGCCCGGCGCAGGGTGGCGTCGCGATCGAACGGGGCAGCTTTGCCAAACCCGAACATGGACGCGGACGATACGCACAGGTGCCGCCGCCGCGCGCTGTGCGCGGAAAGGCCACCTCGCGCGAGTTTCCGCCGCGCTGAAATCTACAGGCGGTATTCCACGCCGAGGCCGACGGAAGGGCCGGCGACGAAGCGCACGAAGGCGACGCCCACGGTGGGCACGAGGAAGAGGCGGCTGCGCTCCGCGTCGCCCAGGCCGATGCGCATGCCGATGTCTCCGAACGCGAACGGCGCGGTCGAGCCGCCACCGCGGAGCTGGAGCAGCCACTTGCGCTGGATGGGGATCTGCAAGGTGGCTTCCCCTCCGTAGAAGTTGAAGCCGAAGTCCGTCACCACCAGCTGCGTCTGCCCGCCGAAGTACAGGCCATCGAGCGCGCCGATGCGCAGCACCTGCGAGATGGTGAAGCCGGTCTGGAAGCGCGCGAAGCCCCCGAAGGGGTTGAAGTTGGTGAACTGGCCAAAGCCGATGCCCAGGCCCGCGGCGAAGTAGCGGCCGTCGAACATCGCGTCGAGCGAGCCGGCGGCGAGGCCCATGCCCGAGTCGGCGCTCAGCGGCGAGAAGCTCCCCGAAGACGTCACCCCCGCCAGCGGGAAGATTCGCGCGCGCACGGCGAAGGGAAACGGGGCGTGCCACGCGAAGGACGCCTCGAGCGCGCCGCCCACCGCGAGCACGCCGATGGGCACCATCACCCGCAGGCTGCCCGCGGCGATGAACCCGGTGTGCCGCGCGGGCCCGAGCACGGTGTCTGGAGGCTCGCCTGAGAGCGGGGTGGGCTTGGCGGCGGCGGGCGGCGGCGGGGCAGTCACCACCGGCGCCGAGGCGATGGCCACCTGCCGAAGCGGGCGGGCCTCGACCTTCGACACCTCGACCCACACCTGGTGCTCGTGGAGGAACAGCGATCGCACCTCGCCCTCGACGCGCGCCTCGCTCACCAGCGCGGGAGCCCCCTCGAGCGCGAAGGTCTTGAGGCGGCCGTCGTCACACGCGACGTGGAGTTGCTGATCGATCACCGCCGCGGTGGGGTTGCAGCCCACGTCGATCACCTCGGCGCCCTGGCCGCGGTCGATGGTGACCTGACCATTCTCCACCCGCGCGGTCCCCACCGGAGCGGACTGCGCGAGAGACGGCGACGCGAGCAGCGAGAGGGCCACGAGCAGGGTTCGCATGACCGGCGAGTTAGCAGTGAAGCTCGCCTCGAACTACAAACCAGACATGGCGCGCATCACACCGCTTCTCACGGCGATGCATTGCGAGAGGCCCCCACCGCCGCGCTGACGGTGCAGTCCGCGGCGAGCGGTGCTACCCAGCGCTGCGGTGGATCTGACGCACCTGCCTCCGGCCCTCTACGTGCTGCTCTCGCTGGCAGGGGCTGGGTTCGTGCTCCTCTGGCGTTATCGCGAGACGAGCACGCCGGTGACGATGCGCAAGCTGATCATTCCGCCGCTCGGCATGAGCACCGGGCTGTTCATGTTCCTCGCGCCAGAGACGCGCGTGCCCTGGGTGTGGGGCGTGGGCGCGTTCCTGCTCGGTGCGGTGGTGTTCTCCTGGCCGCTCGAGCGCAGCTCGAGGCTGACTCGTGACGGCGACACGATGTTGATGCAGCGCTCGCCCTTGTTCCTGGTGTTGTTGCTGGGGCTGGTGGCGGTGCGCTTCGCGTTGCGCTCGTGGATCGAGGTGTATTGGTCGCAGCTGCAGACCGGCGCGTTGTTCTTCCTGCTCGCGCTGGGCGCGGTGGTGCGGTGGCGGCTGGCGTTGGTGCTGGAGTTCCGCAGGCTCAGTGCGCCGGAGGCGACGCCGGCCTGAAGAGAAGCCTGCCTCGGGAGCGCGGTGAGTCGAGCGGTCTGGCACGGTGCCTTCGTCGAACTGGCCTCGTGACCCGACCTCTCTTTGGCGAGAGTGAGCGCAGCGATGTGGTGCTGACATTCACCAGTGCCCTGAACGAAGGGCAGCCAGGCGACCACCTGTCGAGGAACGTCATCGCGTGATTACGTTTATTTCGGCCCGGGCGGAAAACGTAATCGCGCGATTACGTCCTCGGAGACCCCGTCCGGCCCCCGTTGCGTCACCACCACATCGCTTCGCTCAATGAGGACCAGAGATCGACGCGCCAGAGGCCCGTTCGACGGGTCTCCGGAAGAGGCGAGCTTCAACAGCGCGTTCCCTCGAGGCCAGCTGCTCAGGAGTTCGTGGTGGCAGTGTTCAGCGGGGCGCAGCTGCCAAGCACGACCAGCAGGATCAGTCGCATGCAGGCCAGCAGACATGAACCGGCCCCGCACGTCCAAGAGGACGGTGCAGGGCCGCAGGAAAGAGCAGCGGTGTTACTTCTTCTTCTCGGCGGTCTCGGGCTTCTTGCCCACGCGCGCCTTGACGCCCTCGAAGAGCACCTTCATGTCGACCGCCGGCTCGCCCTTCTTGGTGAGCATGACGTTGACCGCCTTGAGGATCTTGCCGCGCACCTTGCGGGTCACCGGGGCGTCCTTCACCGCCGCCGCCAACTGCTTCTCGCTCACGCCCCGGCCGTACTGGGTGGGCTTGGCGAGGTTGAGCTCGGCGTACTTCTTGTCCGCCGTCTCCTTGGTGTGGCGCTTGTTCCAGCGCTTTCCCATCAGGTCGCGGGAGGTCTCATCGAAGCTCTCGATCCGCTTGCTGGTGATCGCGATGGCCTTGGGGGTGATGCTCTTGCTGGAGAGAAAGGTCTGGAAGGTGCCCATAATGAGGGGCGCTCTATGCCAGCCTGAGCGGGAAAAGCAATCACCCGCAGCGATCAACTTGATCGGGAAGGGCGGTTGTGTGTATGGAGGCGCTCCCTTTTTCCGCAGGTCCTAAATCAATGGCGAAGAAGTCTTCCATCCTCAAGAACAACCGTCGCAAGGCGCTGTCCGCGAAGTACGCGACCCGCCGTGCCGACATCAAGGCCACCATCAAGAATCCTCAGACCTCGGTCGAGGATCGCCAGGCCGCCCAGGTCAAGCTCGCGAAGCTGCCCCGCGACTCGAACCCCATTCGCGTGACCCTGCGTTGCGCGGTGACCGGCCGCAACCGCGGCAACCTGCGCAAGTTCGGCCTTTCCCGCATTCAGTTCCGCGAGAAGGCGCTGGCGGGCGAGCTCACCGGCGTCGTCAAGGCGAGCTGGTAAGCCTCAACACCCTTTTTCGGAGATACCTATGAGCCGCGTATGTCAGGTGACGGGCAAGCGCCCCCTGGTTGGCAACAATGTCAGCCACGCCAACAACAAGACGAAGACCCGTTCGCTGCCGAACCTGCAGAAGCACCGGTTCTTCGTCGCCAGCCTCAAGAAGTGGATCACCCTGCGCGTGTCCGCGCACGGCATGCGGATCATCGACAAGCGCGGCATCGAGCGCGTGTACGCCGATCTGAAGGCTGCCGGCGAACTCTGAGCTGAGTCGTTGAGTGCAGTCGCATCACCCGGGCCGCGGTTCCTCTCGAGGGGAGCGCGGCCCGAAGTGTTTCTGAAGGGGCCCAGGCGATGAAGCCGCCGCTGATCTCCATCTGCCGTCGCTGCGAAGACGACGCCCAGCGCGAGGCCGGCGACGGCGAGGCGCTGTACCAACGCGTCAAGGCGCTGCGAAAGAAGCTCGGCCTCAAGCAGGTCTTCGAGCTCGAGGGCGTCAAGTGCCTGGGCCTGTGCCGCTCGCCCTGCAACGTGATGTTCGAGGGCTCGAAGCGCTCGACCTACCTGCGGACCCAGGTGCACGCGGTGCTGGAAGCCGAGGCGGTGGTGCAGGCCGCCCGCGCCTACGCCGCGCTCGAGCCCGGGGAAGAGTTGCGGGAGCGCAAGCTGCCCGGCCTCTCCGACTGAGACAGCGCTGTCGGGTTCTCCCCCGGAGCAGCCATGCTCCATCCTCCCCTTCCGAGCGGGCTGGGTGGTCCGTCGTTTGCTTCGCCGGGGGGGGTGGGGCCGGTCGGAGTGACATCTCATGAAGTCCATTCACGGTCTGGCCGTAGGCCTTGGCCTCGCTTTCGTGGCCGCCTGCGCCGCCTCGAGGCCCCTCAGCGGCGCTGAGATTCCCAACGGCGGAGCCGGGGGCAGCGGCGGCGGCTTCATCAGCGGCAGCGGCGGGGGTACGGGAGGGAGCGGCGGCTGCGTCAACACCACCCAGTGCGCGCCCGGCTACACCTGCGACAACGGCACCTGCGTGGCGCCCGAGGTCGAGAACAACACCGGCGTGGGCGACGCGCCTCCGGTGGCCACCCCCCGGTACGTGTACGCGCTCAACCCCACGGCGGCGTCGGTGGCGCGCATCGACCCCATCAGCTTGCAGATCGAGGCGGTGCCGGTGGGCCCGCACCCCGTGGGGCTCGCCGCCCTGCCCGCCGAAGACGCGGCGGTGGTGCTCTCGCTCGACGACGGCTCGCTGTCGGTGCTCGACAGCACCACCCTGCCCACGAAGGTGACCCGGGTCGCGCTGCAGCGGCAGTACTCGAAGCTGAGCGTCTCGCCCGATGGGAAGTTCGCGGTGGCGTGGCCTTCTCCGTCGTCCGCTCCCGCGTCGGGCGCCGAGGGCATCTTCGCGCTGGTCGATCTCGCGAAGCTGCGCAGCAACACCGCGGGCGCCGTGCAGGAGCGCGCGGGCGGCTACCGGATCACCGACGTGCTCTTCCGCACCCAGCAGGGCGTGAGCACCGCGCTGCACGTGTTCGCGAAGTCGACGGTGAGCACGTTCGATCTGGTGGGCGGCGGCGCGCTGCCGGTGCGGCTCACCCTGCCCGCCTCGATGTCCGCCGACGTGCGCAGCCGCGAGGTGGTGGCCAGCGCCGACGGGCGGATCATCATGCTGCGCAGCACGGTGGCGCCCGAGCTGGCGAGCTTCGACGGCACCCGCATCGACACCGTGCCGCTGGCGGAGATCGCCACCGATCTCGACCTGGTACCCGATGGCACCGCGGCGGTGGCGGCCCTGCGCAGCAGCAGCAGCGTCGCCTACATCGAGGTGCCCGCTGATCTGCTCGATCCGGCGGGCATCGACAGCATCGCGCTCGATGGCGGGGTGGTGGGGCAGATCTCCTTGCCGCCCGAGGTGCCGACCACCGGCATGTTCGCGCTGGTCTACTCCACCGTCACCAGCGAGGAGTCGTTCGCGCGCATCGAGCTGCCCTCAGGCGTGGTGACGCGCTACCCGCTGGAGAAGAAGGTCTCGGAGATCGCGCTCTCGCCCGATGGCCGCTCGGCGTTGATCGTCCACCAGGCGGACCCGACCACCACCGCGAGCGATCCGTACGAGGCCGCGGTGGACAAGGACCAGGGCTTCTCGGTCTTCGACGTGAACAGCGGGTTCTGGCAGCTGCAGCGCACGGGCACGACCCGGCCCACCCGGTTCGCCTTCTCGCCCGCCGGCGGCTTCGTGGGCGTGGCGCTGCGCGATGACGCGCTCAAGCGGTTTCAGTTGATGGCGGTGAACCTGACGTCGTTGGTGAGCACCACCCTGCCGCTGGCGTCGACGCCGCTGTTCATGGGCACCGTGCCGCAGGCGCCGGGGGTGACGCCGCACCGGGTGTTCGTGAGCCAGGACCACCCGGCCGGGAGGATCAGCGTCATTCAGCTGGACACGGGACAGGTGCGGACGGCGACCGGCTTCACCCTCAATGGGGAGATCGACTGATGAACACGAACGCGAACTGTCTCCCTCTCCCCCCCAGGGGAGAGGGGCGGGGTGAGGGGAAGAGCTCTTCTTCTTCAAAAGCCCAACGATCACCCCTCTCCCTGAC
>VFKJ01000792.1 GCA_009885595.1 Myxococcales bacterium
AGAAGCGAAGAGAGGTGAAGGCCGCTGAAGCCACTGCGCTGGCCAGGCTCGTGGCCACCGTCCCGCAGCTCGATGGGCTCGAGTTCAAGACGCCCGGCGACGTGCGCAACCGCCTCCTGACCGCGCTCGTGGTGCTCTTCACGGCCGGCGGCCTGTTGGGTGCGCTCGCGCTGGAGCCGACCCTGGGCGTCACGGTGAACCGCACCGCCGCACTGGCTGTGCTCATCGGTGGTGGCCTCGCCCTGTGGGCCCTCGGGGTGGCGCTGCTGTCAGTCGTCGCGCGCGGCAGCTCCGACGGCATGCGGGCGCTCGTCTTCTCGGCGATCGTCACCCTGCTGGGGCTGCCCGCGCTCGGAGGCACCCTGGTCCTGCTGGCCAACCAACGGCTCGATGGCGCGCCGTCGACCGTGCACCAGCTGACGGTGCGCTCCAAACCAGGCGCCACCGGCGAGCACCGCCTGCAGGTCGACAGTTGGGAACCGGGTGCCTCGCCTGTGACCGTCGGGGCCTCGTGGGAGGCGTACCAGAAGTTCTCGGTGGGCGACGTCGCCCCCGTGACGGTGCACCCGGGCGCGCTCGGGCTCACGTGGGTCGAGCAGCTCGACGCGAAGTATTCCTTTGGCCTCTGACGGTTCCCGTGAGGGGAAAAGGGGACCGACTCTCGCGCTGGGGGCCCTTGACCATCGTCAAGTCTATGTGAGAGGCAGCGTCGATGCGCCTTCGGCTCGTGCAGACCCTCCTGGCGTTCATGCTGTGTGGCCTGGCGGCGTGTGGTTCTCCCCCCAGGGTGGTCCTGCAGGACGTGGCCTTCCTCGTGCCGCTCGCGGACGCCCGCGCGTTCATCACCGCGCGGGAAGTCGTGCCCCGGGCGCTGTTCGAGCGCCTGCAGCCTTTGACGGTCTCCGACGAACCCGACGACCTCTACGGCAGCCTGGCGGTGGTCGGCTTGCGGCTCGACACCTGCTTTCAGGAGGGGGCCCCGCCGAGCCCCTGCCAGGCGCAGCTGCGGCTCGTGCTTCAGCCGATCTTCGATGATCCGCAGGCCGGACTGACGACCCGCGATGCCGCGGTGCACGTCTTCTTCAACGCGAGCCCAGCCGAGGTCGTCACGGCGGCGAAGGCGCTCCTGGCCGCGAGGGTCGAGCGGAAGCTGAACGTCGAGGACGCCTTGACCGGCCCGCACCCGGGCTTTGCCGATGCGGCCTGGACGCAGCAGGCCAAGGCTGCCGTGCTGCCGCTGATGAACGGGGAGCGGCTGGTGCGCATGACCTCGATGGGCGTTCATGCGAGCGGCCAGGCCTGGGTCTTCTCGGGCATCGACCTCGCCGACGGAGTCCCCTCGGACATCAAGGTTCCGACCTTGGCCGCCACCACCGAAGCTCACGTGACCAGCACGGGAGGCACGCTGGCCGTCGAGGTCACCATCGATCCCGGCTCGGCCGTGGAACCGGCGCTGGCGCCAGTGCTCGCGAAGGGAGGCCTGAGCCAGGCGAGCCAGGCGCAGCTCGCCGCGGCCGTGACCTCGGTGGCTCGCCTGGAGGACCCGGCGATTCACAACCCCGGCACGGTGGACTGCGCGACCTGCCACGTCGCCGCGCTTTCCCGGGTGGCGCTGGAGAGCACGGGGCTCACCTTCCAGAGCCCCTTCACCGCGTCGGCGGCTTTCGCCGACACCCGGAACCTGCGCGCCTTCGGCTACTTCTTCGCCCAGCCTGCGCTCAGCCCCCGGCTCCTTCGTGAAGCGGCCCTCGTTCGGGACGACTTCAACCACCGACTGGAACACGCACCGTGAAACTCGTCCCTTCCGCCCTGCTCTTCTCCCTCGTCTTCGCGTCTGGGGTCTCGTTCGCGTCGGGTCCCTGCACGGCCGCCACCTTCGGCGACGGCGTGTGCGACTGCGGCTGTGGCTCGAACGATCCTGACTGCCCCCCGCGGACCATGGGGACCGCGTTCACCGTGTGCCAGGTGAGTCATTGCGCCAGCGGCCAGGTGCCCTGGGAGCATCAGCCCTCGACGTGCATGAACTCGGCCTGTGGGGACGGCTGGAACGATCCCAACACCAACGAGGTCTGCGATGACGGCAACGCGCTGGCCAGCGGGGGCTGCGCGGCGAACTGCCGGTCGGTGAACCCCGGCTACACCTGCGGGCCCAATGCCTCGAAGTGCCGCCTGGCCCCGGTCGACGCCGGCACCGATGCGGGAGTCGATGCAGGCGTGGATGCGGGGACCCTTGGCGCTGGGCCGGATGCGGGAAGCCCCGGCGTCGACGCGAGCGCCGTGGATGCGGGGGCTGACGAACTACCGCGCGGTGAGCTGCCAAAGACTGGCTGCAGCGCGCTGGGAGGCGAGCTGCTCTGGTTGGCTTCGCTGCTGATGCTTCGCGCGCGGAGAACCAGGGCCGACTGAGCCCCGTCAGTTTGAGCAGCAGGCCAGCGGGCTCCCCTGTGTTCAGGCGCATCGGCGAGGCCGCGCTCAACTACGAGCTGGTGCTGGCGCGAAAGTGGGAACGCCACCAACAGGTCGTCGAAGCAGGTCGCCAGCACTACGTGCAGTGGCTGAAGTCGAGGGCTCGCCCACAAACCCCGCGCAGCTTCGATCGAAGTGAGTCCC
>VFKJ01000843.1 GCA_009885595.1 Myxococcales bacterium
ACCGAGGCGCTCGCGCTCGATGACGCGCGGGGGCTGCTCTACGCCAGCGACGTGGGGCTGGGCCTGGTGCGGGTGCTCGACGCCCAAAAGCTCGCCAGCGGCGACGCCTCGAAGGCGCTGCTGCAGGAGCTCGCGCTGCGGCCACCGGCGGGGTTCCCCAGCGTTCGACCGCTCGAAGACTTCAACGTGAAGGGCAGGGCAGGGCCCTCGCTCCACGCCGGGCCGCGCGCGCTCAGCCTCTCGGCCGACGGCAAGCGGCTCTTCGTGCTCGAGCGCTTCACCGGCACCATCGCGGTGCTCGACGTGAAGAGCCCGGGGAAGGCGGTGTGGCTCGAGCAGGTGAAGGTGATGAACCCGCTCACCCAGCCGACCCGCCGGCTGGGGCAGATCCTCTATTTCGCCGACCTCGGCCGCACGGCGATGAGCTGCGACGCCTGCCACCCCGATGGTCAAGGGGAAGGCGTGCTGTTCGAGAAGACCAACCCGCTGCGCATCTACCGCAGCACCACCTTGCGCGGCAGCCGGGAGACGCCGCCGTACTTCACCCCGGCTTCCACCACCTCGATGGGCGAGACCGCGAAGGTCGTCGGCGGCCGCAACCGCTTCCACAACCCCGACCCCTCAGCCACCGAGATCGAGGCGCTCACCCTCTATGCCTCGCTCATCCCCACGCTGCCCAACCCCTTCGTGGGTGCCGACGGCGCGCCCGTCGAGACGCTGGTGCTGCCCGATGGGCGCAAAGGTCACCCCCGCGCGGGCCTCTCGTTGTTCGAGGGCGCCGCGGACTGCGCGGGCTGCCACCCCGCGCCGCACTTCACCACCGATCAGGATCCGGCGACCCGCGGCCGCTTCCTCGACGTCGGCACGCCGCGGTTCATGCCGCTGCGGGAGGCCCAGCAGAACACCCGCTTCGAGGGCTTCGGCACGCCCGCGCTCGTCGGCAGCTGGGACGTCTTTCCCCTGCTCACCACGGGGCTGGCGGGCCTCGCCGTTCGCGCCGATGGGGCGGTGCGGGTGGAGACCCGCTTTCCGCTGCGGGTGGCGGTCGAGCACTGGGCGCCGCGCCACGGCCGCGCGGATCTGCTGACCGAGGCGCAGCGCGACGATCTGCTCGCCTACGTCATGTCTTTGTAGGTGGGGCTTCTCCTGCGAACGGCGCGGGCTAGAGTGCGCGCCATGCGACGTCTCGTTTTCCTCGGCGCGGTCGCGCTGCTGAGCTGCACGGACTCCGGGCTCTACGCGGCAGGCGCCGGCGGCACCAGCGGTCCTGATCGTTCCGAGCTGAAGGGCACGGCCTGCGTGCCGCTGGCCGCGGGTGAGTCGTTCCCGGTGAAGGTGGTGTTCGCGCTCGAAGGCGGCGCGGGCGTCGACGCGCAGATCGTCGAGAACGTGGTGGCCTCGCTCGAGTCGGTGACCGGCCAGTTTTCCACGCCGTACATTTCCTTCGCGGTGATCGGCTACCACGCGATCGCCACCGGCTTTCAGGGCAGCTTCGTGCGCGACGATCGGGTGGCGCAGGCCATCACCCGCTACGGCACCTACCAGGAATCGGGCCCGGTCTCGCACCGCTCGGCGCTCAAGCTGGCGCAGAGCATCGTGAGCGGCGACATGCAGACGGGCTGCCGCGGCATCGTCGCCCGCACCCGGTATTACATCGTGCAGGTCATTCTCTCGCCCGACACCAGCTGCGCGAACCCGATCTTCAACGCCGGCATCGAGCCGCGCTGTAACGCGTTCCTTCCCAACGAGTCGGAGTGCAGCAGCTGTGAGCTCAGCCGCGTCACCGAGGAACTCAAGGGCCTGGCCAACCGCTACAACGCCGGCGAGGTCACCATTCAGCCCGTCTACGTGCGCGCCACCGCCGACGTCGCCACCCGGTACGAGGCCGCCGCCATCGCGCGTGCGGGTGGCACCGAGCTCATCGAGACCACGCCCGACGCGCTCCCGCGCACGCTGGCTTCGCTCAACTATGCCTCGCTGCAGCGCGCGCTCATTCTCAAGCGGCTGATCGCGATGAACCGGAACACCCTGTCGCGCAACGCAGAGGTGTTGATCGACTCCGATGGTGATGGCGTGGGCGATGACGACGAAGAGGCGCTGGGCACCAACCCGACCCTGGTGGACAGCGACGGCGATCGCATCAGCGACGGCGTCGAGCTGCGCATGGGCCTGCCGCCGCAGTTCACCGACGGCGGAACCAACCTCAACGTCATCACCGGCTGCAACCCCGAGACGGACACCGACGGTGATCGGCTCAACGACTGCGAGGAGCGGGTGCTGGGCACCGACGCCTGCATCGCCGACAGCGATGGTGACGGGCTTCCCGATCTCACGGAGCACCTCGGCGGCACCAACCCGCTCATCCCCGAAGACCTGCAGGACGACGAACGCGACGGCCTCACCAACGTGGGCGAGATCGAAGCGCACACCGATCCGATCTCCGCCGACATCGGGTTTCAGAAGGAGCGCGGCTACGGCTACTCCATCAAGCCGGCCGAGCCGACCCCAGACGGCCGCGCCTGCTACGACATCAACGTCTACAACATCACCGTCGTCGGCACCCGCTCGCGGCCCTCGCCCGATGGCTCGGGCCTCACCATCCCCAAGGGGACCAACGACATCTACTTGTACCTGCAGGTGGGCCGCGAGAACGACCCCCGTGGGACCGGCATCGGCGCCCTCTTCATCCCCCAGGTGGTCTTCACCCCGCCGACGACCCGCCGCCCCCGCAACGCGATCAGCTTCACCTCTGAAGACTTCGTGAACGGGTACTGAGGAGTGCGGTCGCCACTCGTACTGAGGGGTCTGCCCCCCAAAGCCCCCCGCCGCGCGTCGTAAGCCGTTGATGATCGGACCTGTCACTCGTGGATCGCCGTTTGCTCAGTGGTGAGCCACACAAGGAGAAGTGCCCATGAAAACCAACCATCTCATCCTCATCGCCGCCCTCTCGATGTTCGCAGCGCCCGTCTTCGCCCAGAGCCAGGACAACCCGGAGTGCCTGGGGTCGAGCTGCGGCAAGC
>VFKJ01000762.1 GCA_009885595.1 Myxococcales bacterium
TCCTTCATCGCGACCGCGACGGCATCTACGGGAACAATGTCGCTACGACGCTGAAGGCCATGGGCATCAACGACGTGCCCTCCGCGCCGGCTTCGCCCTGGCAGAACCCCTACTGCGAGCGCGTCATCGGCACGCTTCGCCGCGAGCTGTTCGACCACGTCATCGTCCTCAACGAGCAGCACGCCCGCGAGCTGCTGCGGGAATTCGTCGCCTATTACAATGGCAGTCGGACCCACCTGGCTCTGGTGAAGGACGCTCCCGACGCGCGCGCCGTCGAGCCTCCGTCCGCAGGCGCCGTCCAGTCCCGGAAGGTCCTTGGCGGACTCCACCACCGCTACTTTCGCCGCGCGGCGTAGTCGGCCTGTCGCGGTGAGAGGTCCGCTCGGGCCGGTCGACGTGTATCCGCTTCGCGCCGCGGAGGCGTTGGAGCTCGTCGGCGGCCTGAAGATGGTCGCAGACATCGCCGACATCGCCGGCGACGGCCTCCTCGTGGTGACATCAATGTCCGTCATTCGCGTTGCTCGGCTGATCGTCACGTCGCGTTCGGGGTTTTCGGTAGGGACAGGTGCGGAACCGCGCTCCGGGCAAAACAAAGCCCCCGGAGTCTCTGGATTTCTCCAACGACTCCGAGGGCTTTCACCAGTCGGGGAGACAGGATTTGAACCTGCGACCCCTTGGTCCCGAACCAAGTGCTCTACCAGGCTGAGCCACTCCCCGGTGTCCGACGAGCGGCCACGTATCGAATGGCCCCCGCGGTGTCAACGAACGTTCCCTGCCGACACCCCGTCAGCGACGGATCAGCCGGGCTCACCTGACGGGCAGCCTGGCCAACAGGCGCTCCTGGGCGCCGGCGCTCGGCTCTTCTCCGCGCACCTTCTGCTGCAGCGCCTTCACCACCGCGCCGAACTCGCCCCCGAACTGGGCGCAGGCGTCGCACCCCTGCAGGTGCCCATCGATCTTCGCGCGCGCCTCGGCGCCCAGCTCGCCGTCGACGTAGTCGGACAGCTGCGCCAGCACCTCGAAGCAGAACAACCCACCGACGTCGCGATTCTCAGCCATGGGCCGCTCCTCTCTTCACGCTCGCCACCAGCGCCAGCCGCGCCCGGTGGAGCCGACTCTTCATCGCCGCCACCGAGAGCCCCAGCACCTGGGCCGTCTCCTCGCCCGAGAGCTCCTCCAGGTCCCTCAAGGTGAGCACCTCGCGCGACTCCTCATCAAGCCCCTGCAGGGCCTGCTCCAACACCGTGCGCTGCTCGAGTCGGGAGGCGAGCTCTTCTGGATCGACCGGAGAACCCCACCCCGCGGCCAGGCCCAGCTTCTCCAGCGACGCGCCTTCCGCCGGCTCGTGCCGCGCTGAAGAGGTGCGCCGCGACATCAACCGCCGGCTGCGCGCGATCGACAACAACCAGCCCCGCGCTGAGCCTTCCCCTCGCCACGACCCGAGGTGCTCGAGCGCGGTGATGAAGGTCTCCTGCGTCAGATCCTCCGCCTGGGCGGTGTTCGAGGCCAGCCGCTTCAGCAGCCGGAACACCGCGCCCTGGTGCCGCACCACCAGCTCACGCTGCGCCGCCGAGTCGCCCCCGGCAGCGCGCGTCACCAGCTCGTGATCTGCGGAGGGCTGCTCCATCGCTTCAGGCTCTTACGCTCTTCATCGGGCACGTGCTCACGCCCAGCAGCGTGTACAGGGGGCAGCTGCCCACCAGGCCCGTGAGGAGCGGCACCAGGCCGAGCAGGCCCCACCACGTCTGCGGTCCCAGCACCGTCAGGCTCAGGACTGCCACCCCCAACACCACGCGGATGACTCGATCGATCGTCGCTTCGTTCTTCGGTAGCAGGTTCATTGCGTTCTCCCGTGAGTGATTCGCAGGGGGAGATGCAGTGAGGGGGCATGAGGATTCTCAGGAAAAGAGTTCGACCCCTCTCCCCGACCCTCTCCCCCTTTGGGGGAGAGGGAGATCAGCTTCGTTCGTCTGGCTCGTCGCGGAACGACGAGGGCAGCAGGTCGAACGGCAGCACCTTCGCCAACGCCAGCAGCAGCAGCACCCCGCCCGGCGCCGCGAAGATCGCCAGCGCCGGCACCGCCTTCGCCACGTCGATCAGCTGCTCACGCATCGCCGTCTTCTCTTCGCGCGAGAGCTTCTGCCCCCGCGCCGCCCGCGCCAACAACCGCGAGAGCTCGCCCGTCTCGCGGATCTCCCTGAGCAGCGCGCGGTAGTTCTTCTTCACCGACGTCGACATCTCGTCGACCCACTGCTCGCCCATCACCTCGGCCCCGCCCGAGAGGCTGAACACGTCCACCACCGTGCGGTGCTTCGAATAAAACTCCACCACCTCGAGCTCGAGCGCGCGAATGCTCTCTTCCGTGAAGCCCAGCTGCACGCCCAGCGAGCGCGTCCACTCCACCTCGCGCGGGCTGCGGCGCCCGTCCACCAGCGAGGCCAGCAGCGTCTGCTCGAGGATGAAGCGCTTCATGTCGCGGCTGCGGATGCCCGCCGTCAGCCGCTTGTGCTCCACCGGCTTCTCGAAGGCTCGCCGCGCGAACTCGCGGGTCTGATCAGCCAGCGCGTCGGGCAACCGCAGATCGTCGATCTGCCGCAGAATCGCCCGGCGCGCGGGGAAGCCGGGCTTGCGCTCGGCGCTCACCAGCCCGACCAGCACCTCCACCAGCCGCGCCTTCTGCTGCGCCGCGAAGGCGAGCCGGCGCTCCACCGCCTCGCGCGGGAACTGGCTGCGGGAGAAGTAGGCGATCGCCACCCGGCCGAACAGGTTCGCGTCGGCGTAGACGGCGCCGTTGTGCAGCACCAGGCCGTAATACGGGTCTGCGCCCAGCGAGAGCGCGCGCTCTTCCATCGCCTCTTCGATGCGCCGCCACAGCTTCTGCGGCAACGGCCACTGCCGGGTCGCCCGCTCGATGCGACGGTGAACGTCTTCGGCGTCGTCGAGGCGATGGCTCAGCGCCGCGAACAACAGCAACACCTGCTCGGGCCTGGGTCCGGGCGCAGCCTGCCCCAGGGCGGCCACGTCGAGCGCCACCCGGGTGAAGACCCGCAGCACCGCGAGGAAGAGCTGCTCCTCGGGGCCTGCGCTCTCGGCGCCCGGCGCCGGCGCGTCGGGGGTGCCGAACAACAGGCCCGACTCGCGCAGGATGCCGCGCAGGTAGCGGCGCGCGCGGCCCGCCCCGGGCGGCAGCAGGTTCGCTTCTCGTAACGAGTTGCTGTCCGCGTCAGCGCGGTGGGCCGTCACTCCTTCGCGGATGAGCTGCTCGAGCCAGCCCTGCTTACCCAACGCCATTGCGCGCCTGCGCGTAACAGGGCTGGTTCAGTCGTGCCAGTGAGCGGAGCTATCCCCTCACCCCGACCCTCTCCCCTGCAGGGGAGAGGGGGACGGGCAGCTCGTCGTCGAACCACTGCGCGATGGCCAGCTCGGCTTCCACGTCGAGGTCTACGAAGACCA
>VFKJ01000974.1 GCA_009885595.1 Myxococcales bacterium
ACGCATCACCGAGTGGCTGCGCGCTCACCCGGAACTGCAGCTCGTCGATCGGGTGCTCACACAGAGCAGCGACAACGAGTACCACTGCCTGACCATCACGCTCTTCCTGGCGGGCGACCCCGGGGCGTAGCTTGAGGTACCGCCCCCGTTTCGTTCGGTGGTGCCGCGGCCGAGTCGGTGAAGTGAGGTGAAGCCTCGGCGGAGGAAGGAGGGCGACGAGGCTGCGCACCAGGGCTGCGGCGGTGAGACCGACCGCCAGCACGAAGATGGCACCGAACGTCATGGAGCGAAGGTACCCGCCTGCCCCTCGGCGCACACGACGCGATTGCGGCCCTCTCGCTTGGCCTCGTAGAGCGCGGCGTCGGCGCGGCGCAGCGTGCCGTCGATCGTCTCCACGCCAGTCCTGAGGGTGGCCACGCCGATGGAGACGGTGCAGCGCAGCGAGGCGCCCCCTTCCTGGAACTCGAGCGCCTCGACGGCCGCCCGCCACTCCTCGGCCCGCTTGAGCGCGACGCTCAGCGCGGCCCCCGGCATCACCGCGATGAACTCCTCGCCCCCCATGCGGCAGAGCAGGTCGGAGGTGCGCACCCCGGCCGAGAGCACGCCCGCCAGGCCCCGCAGCACCCGATCGCCCCCGGCGTGGCCGTGCGTGTCGTTGACCTGCTTGAAGTGGTCGATGTCCAGCGACAGCACGACGAGCGGCTCCCGGTAGCGCACGGCGCGAGAGGCTTCCCTCACGATGGTCTCGTCGAAGTAGCGACGGTTGTGCAACCCGGTGAGGGGGTCGCGCAGCGACTGTTCGCGCAGTTGCCGGTTGAGCGACTCGATCTCCAGCAGTCGCTGGCCCAGCTCCGCGTTCGCCGCGGCCAGCGCCGCCTGGTCCTGCATCCGCGCCGAGACGTCCTGCTTGATGGCGATGTAGTGGGAGACCGCGCCGGTCTCGTCGAGCACCGGGGCGATGGTCTGCTCCTCGTGGTAGTGCGTCCCGTCCTTGCGCCGATTGACGATGGTCCCCGACCAGGTGTCACCGCGAGAGACGGTCTCCCAGAGCTCCCGGTAGAAGAACGGGTCGTGCGTGCCCGACTTGAGCAAGCGGGTGTGCTGACCCACCAGCTCCGCCTCGGCGTAGCCGGTGATCTGACAGGCAGCGCGATTGACCCAGACGATCAACCCGGTGCGATCGGTGATCACGACGCCGTTGGCGGCCGAGCGCAGCGCCGTCGATTGAATGCGCAACGTCTCGGTGCTGCGCCCCTGGAGGTCGCGCAGGGAACACACCGTCCACCTGCGGCCCTCGACCAGCACCGGAGCCAGCGAGATGTCGACGGCGAGCTCCACCCCGTCGTCGCGCAGGGCGACCAGGCCCATGCCCCGCCCCATCGGGCGCGCACCCGGCCTGGCCGCGAACGTGGCGCGGTGTCGGGCGTGGGCTCCGAACCGCTTTGGCACGAGCCGATCGACCGCCATGCCCAGCAGCGCGGTGTTCGAGTAGCCCAGCACCCGCGAGCACGCCGGGTTGGCGAGCACGATGCGCCCTTCGCCGTCGACCACGAGGATCGCGTCAGCCGCAGCGTCGAACAGCGCCCGGTGAAGGGCTGCGGGATCGACCTCAGGCACGGTTGGCATCGCTGAAAGGTAGACCCTCCAGCTCGCGCGCGCCCGGATCACGTATCACCGGGCCAATCAGGGCATCTACCAGAGGACAGCCTGGTCCTCGGCCACGCCGGGGGCGTCCTTGAGCACGTAGACCCGATCTCCCACCCGCACCTCGCCTGACCACAGGCCCACCGGCTGCTTGAAGCTGCTCTTGACCAGCTTGAGGTCGCGCAGCTCGGTCCC
>VFKJ01000485.1 GCA_009885595.1 Myxococcales bacterium
GGAGCAGCGACTTCGGCAGGAGCAGCGACTTCGGCAGGAGCAGCGACTTCGGCAGGAGCGGCTTCGGCCTCGGCGGGAGCGGCCTCAGCGGGAGCGCTGACCTCGCTTTGGGCAGGCCTGGGCAGGCGCTGCGCGCGCATGAGCGAGGTGATCAGCTTGCCGCGGGTGCCCAGATCGAGCTGCTCGAGCGACTTGAGGCGCAGCGGCTTGACCGCCTTGAGCACGGCCGTGAGCGGCTCCCTCATCGCCACCGCGTCGGCCTTGGTGAGCGCCTTCTCGAGCGAGCTGAGCTCGTTCACCACCCGGTAGGAGGCGCTGCTGGCGCCGCCCTCGCGGCGATCACCCCGCCCGCCGCCGCGGCCACCGTCACGACCACCACGGCCGCCCGGCCCACCGGGACCACCGCGCCCGCCGCCGCCGCCCTTGCCGCCGCGACCGCCCTCGCGGGCGTCATCGAAAGAAAACCCGTTGCCGCTGCGTCCCTGCCCCGGGCCCTTGGCGTTGTTGTCGACCATGATGGTGCTCTCGCTCGTAAAAGTGCATCGACCGGCGTGATGCCGGTCGCGAGAGGTTGCCTTGTCAGGTGAGTGGACGCCCCGTCAAGGGGAAGGCTCAGAAGGCGTACTTGACGGTGGGGAGCACCGAGAAGCCCAACGATTGGGTCAGGGCCATGAAGTTGAAGTTGGCCTCAAGCCCGATCACGAAGTGACGCAGGCGGGTGAAGTATTCCAGCCCCGCGCCCGCGGTGACGAGCAGGTCGATGCCGGGGAGCAGCGAGTTGGGGCTGTAGAAGGCCACCCCTGCCCCGCCGCGCAGGTAGATCCAGGTGCGATCCACTTCCTGCGAGTCTTTGAAGCCGAGCAGGCGAACCTTGATGGCCGCGCCGGGAATGATCGCCCCGAAGTCTCCCGAGGCGGCGCCGGTGGTGCTCAGCCCGGTGTACCTGCTCGACATCCGGTTGGCTGAGGCGAGCAGGAAGAGGCTCGGCGAGATGCGCTCACCGATGTCGATGCCCAGGTCGAGCCCGATGGCCTGGCCGCCGGAGAACTCGGTGAAGCCACCCGCCAGCGTGGGCGGGTTGATCACGCCCCAGAAGCCGCCGCGCCCCTCGAAGAAGAAGCCGCGCTCGATCTCGTTGTAGGTGATCGCCTTCTTGTCCTCGAGCTTCGGCGGGGCCGCCGTCTGCGCGAAGGAGAAGGACGACGCCGAAAGAACGACGAGCACCACCATCGAAGAGAACGAGCGCTTCATGCGGGGCGAACCCTAACCCACCGCGCGGGTGGAGAGGAAAGAACAACGCCCCCGCTTCCGAAGAAGGAAGCGAGGGCGTCGACTGGGAGCCGGAGTGGGACTTACTGCCCGCCCGACTGCGCGAAGATGAACGGGTACGTGACGATCACCACGCCGCCGCCCTTCGGCTTGGGGAACATCCAGGTGCGCACGCGGCCGGCGACGCAGGCCTCGAGCTCGGCGTTACCCACGGTGGTCTGCGCGACGGAAGACGTCGACACGGACCCTGTGGGCGAGATGATGAACTTCACCGCCACCTTGCCGTTCAACTTGGGAAACCGGTTCAGCTGGCTCTCGTAGCAGTACCGGATCTGCCCGCGGTTGGCGTGAATGACCTTGCGGATGAGCTCCTTGTCGAGTGAGCCCATGACCACCGGCTCTCCCGAGGTGATGCCGATGTCGACGCCCTTCTTGCCGCCGAGCACGCCGACGCCCGAGCCGTAACCGCCGGTGCCACCGCCGCGGCCCTTGGTGCCGATGCCGCCGATGCCGATGGTGTCGCCCACGCCGCCGCCGCCCGAGCCGGAGCCGCGCAGACCCAGGCCGCCGAAGCCGCCGGCATCACCGGCCGCCGCGCCGAACATGTTGCCCATGGCGCTCTTGAGCTCACCGCCCAGGCCCTGGTGGCCGAAGATGGTGGAGATGCCGCCCCCGCTGCCGCCGAACACCTTGGCGACGAGCAGACGGGCCTGGTCCTTGTTGTTCGGGTCGCCCTTGGGGGCGGCGTGCGCGGAGCGCTTGGGGGCTTCCTTCTTGCCCATCTGGCCTTCGTCGCCCTTGTGCTTCTGCGCGATCTCTCCGGAGTCCTTCTTCTTCTCGAACTTCGAAAGAATCGGGTTCTTCTCGGGGGGCTTGATGAGCAGCTTGGCGATGCGCGCCGAGTTCGAGTTGAGCTCGTCGTCGAACCCTTCGCCTTCTGCGTTCAGGTTCGCCGCGCTGATCACGAAGAGGGCGGCGAGGAAGAACATCAACAAGAAGATGTTGAGGACGGTGAAGTCGACCGATTCCGCGAAGGGCACGAACACGGCCTTGGGCTGCGGCTGGAAGAAGACCTCGACCACGATGCCGCCGAGGTCGACCCAGGCGAAGTCTTCGTGCTGGAGCGTGAGCGCGAGCGCGTCGCCGTCGTTCGCGGCGAGGCCCTTCTTCTTGGCCTCGTCCAGCGTCATCGTCTCTTCGCCGAACTTGCGCTGCAGCTCGCCGTTCATCTTCGAGGTGAAGCGAAGGGTGGCGCCGGCCTTGCCGAACTTCACCAGCTCGAAGGTGGGCCCGCCGAACTTCGAATCGCCCATCACGAACTGCACGGCGGCGGTGGTGCCGACGGTGAAGGTCTTCTCGACGTCAGGGTGGAGGAAGTACTCGCCTACCATCTGATCGCCCCAGAGGAAGCGGAGCTCGAGGCCCAGCGGACCTGTGCCCTTGCGACGGCGGGGGCGCGAGCGCATCGAAGCGCCGGTGGCCTCGTCCTGGACGTGGTGGGCGGCGGGCTCGTCGTGATGCGCGACCGGCGCGGGGGGCGGGGCCTGCATCGGCACCTGCTGCACCACCTGCTGGACGGCGGCCGCCTGGACCACCGGCACCGCCACGGGAATGGGGACGGGCACGGCCGCCATGGCCGCCATGGGCGCCATGGGCTCGTCCGCGACGGCAGCCGCCACGCTCGGAGCCACGCTGGGCGCGACTGAGGGCGCAGCGCCCGCGGCCTCGACCTTGATGGTGGTGTTGCCCACCTTCACCTCGTCGCCGAACTGGAGCGCGCCCTTGTTGACGCGCTTGCCGTTGACGAAGGTGCCCTCGACGCTGCCCATGTCGATGATGGAGAGGGAGCCGTCGGGCGCCACCTCGATCACCGAGTGGATGCGCGAGACCTTCTCGTCATCGAGACACAGGTGCGCGGAGGACAAGCGACCGATCTTGATGATGTCTCGGTCGTAGTCTTTCGAGACGACCAATTCGTCGCCTTTGAAAACCTTCAATGTGAGAGGAACAGCCACGAGGGCCTCCGGGGAAAAAGGGCTTCGACGGGTCAGACAGCCGGCGTGGGGCCGGGTTCCCGACGGTAAGGCGAGTGCTCTTAGAGCTCGCCGACGGACTGCATGACCTTGTCTTTGAACTCTTCGCGGATCTTGATCAGGTTCGAGTGCTTCACCTTCTTGCGGGCCTCGACGTATTCGCCGTCAGGCTTCGTCAAGTCGCCTTCGATGGTGTCGTCTTCGAACGAGTACTCAGTCTGCTTCTTGTAGCTGACGCCTTTTTCCTGCGCGAACGCAGGCAGCGAGAGGGACAGCGCAATCGTCAAACCCAGTGCTTTCTTCATGAATCCTCCGGCGAATCCCTTTGGCCCGATTCAGCTGGGCAGCGGGAAGATGCTACCACTCCGCGCTCAACCGCAAATCCCAAGCTACCTATGTCGGTCCCACAGTGTGAGAAAGGTGTCACATTTCGTGCACACGCTCTCGCTCGGACGTTCTCGACGCGCCGAGGGTTCCGTCAGCGGCAGGCCGGCTGCGTCCCGCCCGAACAGCCGAAGATGAGGGTGTCGATCGCGCAGATGCCCTCGTTGATCACCCCGGCCTTCACCAATTCCCCCACCACGGGCAGCGCGAGCTGGGCATTGGACTGCGCGACGCCGGGCGCCTTCGCGGTGGAGAACACCGTGCGGCAGACCTTCGCAGCGGAGTCGACGGCCAGCTCATCGGAGCGCACCGCGCGGGCGAGCGTGCCCACGATGAAGATGATGGAGCC